>SLGR01000086.1 GCA_007136585.1 Candidatus Sumerlaeota bacterium
GATAAATGGAATCCGGCGGGAGATAAAGGATGTATATAGTAAACAGAGAAGAAGTAAGGCACTGCCGAATATTTTCTTCAACTCTATGTTGATAGTGGACGGTCATGAGACATATTCAAGTGATCTGCACAAATGTTCAGGATGCTTGCAGAGGACAGTACATACTAAAAATGGAGATAAGATACAGTGTTATCACAGGCATGTATTGGGGATGTTGTCGCTTGACGGAGGTTTCCCGGTACTGCTGGATATAGAAGAACAACTCAAGGGGGAAGATGAAGTAGCTGCCGCTGAGAGGCTGGTAAAAAGGATATTGAAAAACTATCCCCGGGCATTCAGGATAGTAGCGGGAGACGGATTATATTTAAGGAGCAACTTTTTTAATCTTGCGTTATCGCATGGGAAGGAGGCCATCGCGGTATTGAAAGATGAAAAGCGGGATTTACTCAAGGATGCAAGAAAAATGTTCGAGAACCGGGAGCCTGAAATAATAAAGACAAAAAACAAAGAAATCCAAATGTGGGACTTGGAAGGCTTCCGGTCGTGGTGGACTTTTGATAAAGAGGTAAGAGTGGTAAGAACGATTGAAACGCAGACAGTACGTCGGCAAAAAACAGGCCGGAAAGAAAAAATAATGAAAGAATGGATGTGGGCAACAACGCTGAAAACAAATATAGCATCTACGGAAGCCATAGTAAAATTGGGTCATGAAAGATGGGATATTGAGAACAAAGCTTTTAATGAAATGGTAAATACATGGCACGCCGACCATGTATATCGGCATAGCTCTAATGCGATAACGGCTTTTTGGCTGACACTTATGCTGGCATTAAATTTGTACAGAACGTTCGTAAACCGGAATATCAAACCGGAGTTTAGAGAAAAGCATACTGTAAAATATTTTTCAGAACTTATCCGGGGAGAACTTGATTGCTACGGAAATTGTCGTCAGAGATACCCTCCTTAGAAGTACCAGCAAAATAGAACTCATCACTTTTATTCCGACAAAACTGTCCTTGCTGTACCGGTTAAACGTACAGGTCTGCCTATCTAAAAAAATACAATAAAATTTGGCTGGCATTTGTAATTTTTTCTGGGATTTTGTAGCTTACAAATCAAATCCTGCTTGGATTTCAGGAAAAACCCCATACGAATTTCCTTTACACTGTGTTATTTACGATATATGCTTGAAGTTGCGGAATCGCTGAGGTCGACTTTGCCAGATTGACACCCGAGCTTAAAATATGATAAACAAAATACCTGACTGCCCTGAACCTGGAAAGGAGAAATCATGACTCTTACTGTGGGAAACGGGTCATTCAAAGAAAACGGAAAATATTTCTTTACCTACTCAGGTGAGATACATTATTTCAGAATAGAGGAGGATCTATGGGACCTTCACCTTGAGAAGGCCCTGAAAGCCGGACTTAACACAGTCTCGACCTATATCCCCTGGTGTATACACGAGGTTCGGGAGGGTGAGTTTGACCTGACGGGGTTTACCCGGTTCGCCGGTAAGGTAAGAGAGAAAGGTCTGAAGATGATAGCCCGCGTCGGGCCGGTCTCCAATGCGGAGCTTACGGCGGAGGGACTTCCCGCCTGGCTTACACGGAATTACCCGCAGGTTTACCTGAAGGGGCGGGCTCTGAAAAACCTTCCTCACGAGACCCTTGTGGCTTATAATCATCCGGATTTCCTGAAACTTACGGGAATATGGTATGACCGGGTTCTCCCGGAAGTAAAGAAGAACCTTTTATCTTCGGGGGGATGTATATCTATGGTGCAGCTTTGCAACGAGGTGGGGATGGTTCACTGGCTTAACAAGGCTGCCGATTATAACCCTTATTCTGAGGATATGTACCGGGATTTTCTACGGGAGAGGTACAAAGATATAGAGAACCTCAACCGCGATTACTCCGCCGGGTTCGGATCTTTTGAGGAAATATCCCAGCCGGAAGAGATAGATATCCGGGAGGGAGATAACCTGATACCTTTTCTTGACTGGATGGAGTATTACTGCCGTTACTACGCCGAGTATTTCGGGTTCCTTTACCGCAAGGCGGAGGAGCACGGGATTGATACTCCTATTATAGCGAATATCCCCCAGTTTTATGATTTTGATGTCAGGGGCCGGGGAGTCTACAGTCCGATGACCACGCTGATGTTCAGAAAATTCTCAGATAAGGTACCCGGGCTTGTCTTGGGCGGGGCTTACCAGATGCGCCGCCTTGATTACGAGAATTTCCACGATCTTCTCTTTACCGGGGAGGTAATGAAGATGGTAAGTTCTCCCGGAAACCCCGTAATGTGCTGCGAGCTGCAGACAGGGATAATGAGGGACCGGCCCAGGATATATCCGTCGGATGTGGAGCTTAACCTGAAGACCTCGGCCGCGAGCGGTCTTGACGCTCTTAACGGGTATATGTTCTCCGGGGGGAAGAATACCGGAGAGACCGGGGCTATGGGTTCATACCACGAGTGGCAGGCCCCCGTCTCCTCGGAGGGCCGGGAACGTCCGCATTACGGGCCCCTGAAGCGTTTCGGGGGTGTGGTCAGGAGTTTAGGAAGAGGTCTTGCCGGGGCAGGTAAGGTTGATGATACAGTATTCGGGTTTTACCGGCCGTATTATATGACGGAGTTTCTCAGCGGTCCTTTTATTGATAAGCTTGAGAATATGAGGACGGAGCTTTTCTTTGACGGTTTCGGAAGAACCGCCGCCCTGGCAGGGTACTCTTTCTTATTTAAGGATATATCTTCCGCCGGGGAGGATCTTTCGGGTATTCCCCATATCTTCTGTTTCTGCCTTGAGATGATGGACGGGGAGACCCAGCGGGTTCTTGCCGAGTACGCTCTTTCGGGGGGAAAGCTCCTTCTCTACCCCGGGCTTCCGTCAAAGGATACGGGAAACCGTCCCTGCGGTGTGTTCTCGGAGCTGACCGGTATCAGCGTGAGCCGGACCGTGAATGAGAAGTTCATACATATGAAAGAAACAGAGGCTATGGTTATCCCTCCTGTCCAGGTTCTGGATCCCGGGGATAATGAGTCTGAGGTCATAGCCCGTACCGCCTCCGGCCTTCCCTGCGCCCTGAAGGTAAGAACCGGAAAGGGCTGGGTCACGGCAGCAGGGTTCGGGTTTTCCCATACCTATGATTATCACGTGGATATAACCCGTATGCTTCTTGAAAGCTCAGGGGTGTCGCCCGGTATACTCACCCCCTCCTCCAGCGAGGTGGTCACGCTTCTGAGAGGTTCGGAGGAGGGCGCTTACCTCTTTGCCCTGAACTATCACGAGATGCCCGGGACCCTGAGCGCGGAGTTTGCTCTTCCGGGTAATGGAAGGAAAGTAAGGGTTCCCTCCGAAGGCGAGTTTACGGTCCCCGGGAGGAGAGCCTTTGTTATACCGGCCGGAATCACTCCGGGAGAGGGTGTTTTTATAGAATACGTGACAGCGGAGGTTGAGGACCTGGAGATTTCGGAGGACCAGCTCAGGCTCCGTATGAATGGTCCCGGGCTCCGTGAAGGGGTGATTGAAACCTCCCGCGATATTTCCGGGGTGGAGGCGGGAAGCATACCGGTCAGATGGGAGTTCAACCGGGGGAGACTGCGTTTTGAACTTGACCTCGGGGAAGAAGCGGCCGAGGTGACGATAAGGTTTAAGGGGTAAGATGAAACGTCTTATGAGTATATACCCGCAAATAGAAATGAAAATTCTGAGTCAGCCGCTGCCGGCACGGTTTTTCTCATTCTCGCAGCCTTTGGCTGCTCCGAGGGGTTCTTCCCTGTCCTCAGAACAAACCCGAAAACAGATACCGACAGCCCCTGAAGGTGTACTAGAGGGTATTTTCATATGAGAAAGAGAGCTATTATCCTGGGTATAGCCTCGGCGGGGCTTATTTCGTGTTTTTCCTCGCATGCCGTTTCCGGGGACCGCAGGGAGCTCCTTGTATGGGCGATGGGGCACGAGGGGACCGTCATACGGGAGATGGCACGCCGGTTTGAGGACGAGAACCCTGAGGTAAAGGTGATTACGCAAGCCATACCCTGGTCTGCCGCCCATGAGAAACTCCTTACCTGTGTTGTCGGGGGAGTCCCGCCGGATGTAACCCAGATGGGAACAACCTGGGTCGCGGAGTTTCAGTCAATGGATGCCCTGGAGCCCCTTAACAGGTATATGGAGGAGTCGGAGTTCAATTCCGGGGATTTCTTTGAAAGCACTTTTGATATCGGGTATATTGAAGGAAAGAACTACGGGGTTCCCTGGTATATAGATACCCGGGTTCTCTTTTACAGGAAAGATCTCCTGGAGGAGGCCGGGTATGATTTACCTCCGGAGACCTGGGACGAGTTCCTGGAGGCGGCTATAAGACTTTCCGGAGAGACACCCGAAGGGAGAAGCAGATACGGTATAGCCCTCCCTGTAGCCGACTGGCAGATGTTCCTGGTTACCCTGTGGCAGAACGGCGGAGAGATACTTGATGTTGAGACCCTGGAAATATTTGTGGAAGATCTCGAGTTTCATGGGGCTGTGGACTTCTACAGGGAGTTTTTTGAACAGGGAGCCGCGCCGCTGGAGGACCCCGGCCACGAGCTCCTCTGGGCTTTCAGCCGCGGGATATACCCTATGTTCGTATCCGGCCCCTGGATGATTGACCAGATCCGGCGTCAGCTTCCCGAGCTGGAGGGCAGATGGGGGGTCGGGAAACTTCCGGGGCGTAAGACCAGGACCTCGTTTGTGGGGGGGAGTCACCTGACGGTTTTCCGAGATGCCGAGAACAAGGATGACGCCTGGAAGTTTATTGAGTTTATGAGCCGACCGGAGAACCAGATCCAGTGGTTTGAGATTTCCGGGGGGCTCCCGGCCAGTATCCGGGCCTGGGAGACAGGTTATTTTGATGATAAACCCGAGGTAAGTGTATTCGGCCGGCAGATGTTTGATACAAAAAGCCCCCCGAATATACCTGAGTGGGAGGAGGTAGCCACCCGGATAGACCAGCGCCTGGAGGAGGTGATAAGGGGAGGCCGCCCTGTTCCCGAGGCGCAGGAACTCCTCAGGGGTGATATACAGCGCATACTCGCCCGGCGCCTGGAGGAGGGGGATGCCAGGGTTATATTATGGATGATCCTGATAAGCGTGGTTGCCTTTGCCGTTCTCGTAGCTTATATCCGGGGTGTGAGGATAAAAAGGTTTCTCCCTGTAAAAACCCCGGAGAAGGAGACCGAGTATGATATAATGCGCGAACCCCCGGGCGGTATGGCTTCCCGGGGACTGCAGAGGTTTCTGATCCCCTATTTCTTCATACTGCCTGCGGTTCTTACTCTTACCGTTTTCCTGTTTCTGCCTATATTCGGGTCGTTTCTTATAAGTCTCACAAACTGGAATATATACACCTTCTCGGAGCTGAGCAACCTCAGGTTCACGGGGTTAAGCAACTATATGGATCTTTTGAATGACCGGATATTCTGGCAGGCGCTGAGAAACACGTTTGTCTTTTCCCTGGTGGGCATCCCCCTGAATGTTACCATCTCGCTATTCGTGGCGGTTATGATAGACAAGAAATACATAAGTCACAAGTCGTTCTTCCGCGCCGGATACTTTATGCCTGTAATAACCACTCTTGTGGCTGTGGCTGTTGTATGGATGTGGCTTTATAACCCCGAGTACGGGCTCGTAAACTACCTCCTTGAAAGGCTGGGTATACCTCCTCAGAGGTGGCTCTCAAACCCGTCTCTTGCTCTTCCCTCGCTGATAATAATGAGCGTCTGGAAGAACTTCGGGACAAATATGATAATTATCCTGGCGGGGCTTCAGACCATCCCGGCAAGTCTTTACGAGGCTGCAAGTGTTGACGGGGCCGATGCCTGGCAGTCTTTCTGGAACATAACCCTGCCCTCGCTGAAACCGACCCTGTTTTTCGTTATTGTTATGACCACCATAGGGTCTTTTCAGTTCTTTGACGAACCCTACATAATGACAGACGGAGGCCCCCTTAACAGCACGCTCTCAATGATACTCCTGATGTACAGGCAGGGGTTTGATAACTTCAACTTCGGGTACGGAAGCGCCATAGGGTACGTGCTGTTTCTCTGTATAGTGGGGTTTACTCTCATACAGCTTTACGGAAGAAAGAGACTTCAGGAGAGATAAAAATGGCTAAGAAATCACAGGAATACATACTGGAGAGAAAGGTGAAAAAGACCGTCATATATCTGATTCTTATCGGCGGGATGATAATAACCCTCACTCCTTTTTTCTGGTCAATATCCACCTCGTTAAAGCCGCGGGCCGGGATATTTTCAATGCCCCCTGAGTGGGTCCCCTCGGAGCCCACACTTGAGCATTACGGAAGGCTTTTTGACGAGGTGGATTTTCTGCGGCACTTCATAAACAGCACCGTTGTTGCCGTTGCTGTTACACTGCTTGGGCTTTTTCTAAACTCCCTGGCGGGGTACGCCTTTGCCAAGTTCAGGTTTCCCGGAAGAGACCGGCTTTTCTCTATTCTCGTGCTTTCCCTTATGGTTCCGGGGCAGGTGACGATGATGCCGGTATTTATGATACTCAGGTCACTGGGGCTGATAAACACCTATACGGGGCTTATAATAACCGGGACCATATCTGTTTTTGGAATATTTCTTATAAGGCAGTTTGTTCTTACTATCCCCAACGACCTGATCGAAGCAGCCAGGATAGACGGATGCGGCGAGTTTGCCATTTACTGGAAGGTTATACTTCCTCTATGCAAGCCCGTTCTGGCGACCCTGGGTATATTCACTTTTATGTCCTCGTGGAACAGCTTCCTCTGGCCCCTTATTGTTATGGTCAGGGAGGAGATGTACACCCTTCCGGTTGCGCTTGCGAACCTCAGCGGGCAGCACGCCACAGATTACGGGCTGCTTATGGCGGGGGCCGTTGTGGTGGTTATACCGGTAATACTGGTTTTCCTTGCGGCCCAGAAATATATTATTGAGGGGATAAGCACCACGGGGCTGAAAGGATAGACTCAAAGGAGTAAAGTAAAAATGGCTGATGTAGTATTTAAATCCGTTTCAAAGATATACAGGGGAGGTGTAGTAGGCTGCAGGGATATAGACCTGCGAATAAACGACAAGGAGTTCTGCGTGCTTGTGGGCCCTTCAGGTTGCGGTAAATCAACTACACTGAGAACGATAGCAGGGCTGGAAGAGGTTACTTCCGGAGAGCTCTGGATAGGGGACAGTATGGTCAATGAAATGCCCCCGAAAGACCGTGATATAGCAATGGTTTTTCAGAATTACGCGCTCTATCCTCATATGAAGGTCAGGGATAATATGGCCTTCGGTCTCAAGCTCAGGAAATATCCGAAAAAGGAGATAGAGCACAGGGTCCGGGAAGCTTCGGAAATACTCGGCATAACCAATCTTCTGGAAAGGCGGCCGAAGCAGCTCTCCGGGGGGCAGAGGCAGCGGGTGGCCCTGGGGCGGGCCATAGTCAGGAAACCCAAGGTCTTTCTTTTTGACGAGCCGCTTTCCAACCTTGACGCCAAGCTGAGAGTGCAGATGAGGGTTGAGATAAAACGGCTGCACGCGCGTCTCCGGACAACAATGGTATATGTTACCCACGACCAGGTTGAGGCTATGACCATGGGAGACAGGATAGTTGTAATGCAGGACGGGGTGATCAAGCAGGTCGACGAACCCGTAAGGCTCTATGATAACCCCCGGTGCAGGTTCGTAGCGGGTTTTATGGGGTCTCCTGCAATGAATTTTTTTGACTGCTCCGTCAGCAGGAAAAAAAATGAAGACGATATACTTCTTGAAGGCGACGGTTTCAGCATATCCCTCAGCGGGATTGAGTTCAGTCATCTTACATCGTACAGGGGCAGAAAGGTTACCCTGGGGATACGTCCCGAAGATATAATTGACCGGCTCTACTCCCAGGTAACCGCTTCGGAGAACCTTGTGCGCGCCCAGGTAATAACCGAAGAACCTATGGGGAGCGAGAATTACATACACGCAACTGTGGGGGAAAAGAACCGGCTTGTAATGAAAACTTCAGGGTCAAACCGGGTTAATATGGGAGATGATCTTGAACTTGTTTTCAAACCCGGAAAACTCCATTTTTTTGAGATAAAATCCGGTGAAAGGATAGTGTAGCGGGTACTGCCTTTTCAGGCGGGAGGTTAATTATGGCAGAAGAAAAGGAAAAATGCAGAAGAAGTAATTTTCTGACAGACAGGATCCAGATCAAGTACGCGCTTATGCTCTGCGGAGTTATGGCTCTGATGCTGGTTCTGACGCAGGTTTACACTATGCTTTCCCTGCGCTCCATTCTCCGGCACGTGGTCTCTTCCGAGTACAGTCACAAGATAACCGAGCTCCAGTTTCATCTTCTTATCTCGGGGATCGCATATATAGCGGCGGTTGCGGTGCTTTCTTTTTACGTGACAAACAAGATAGCGGGACCGGTTTACAGGATACAGCTTGGTGCAAGGAAAATCGCGAAGTCCCGGGATCTTAACTACCGATTTCATATAAGGAAAAAGGACGAGTTCCAGGATGTTGTAAAAACCCTGAACCTTATGCTGGATAAGCTCCAGGAAAACCACGAACCCCGGTCCGGCGGGGGCGATGAGGGCGCTCCGAACCCTTCAGGGTGAAAGGGGCGGCTTTCTCCGCCGGGAGGTAGTTTCCCGTTTTGACTTGGGCTGTTATTTTTTTAAAATTCAATTCTGATAGTTTAGATTTTTAAAGGCGGTTCTCACTAAATAAGAAACTTATGATTAGAAGCTTATTAAAAGAAATGAAAGTTTTGCGGCAGGCATCGCCTGCCGATGTATACTTTTATATTATATGGTGAAGCACTCAAGGTTTGTTCATCTGCATCTGCATACCGACCACTCGTTTCTTGACGGAGCGTGTCAGATAGAACCGCTGGTCGGCAGGGCCGTGGAGTACAGAATGCCGGCTCTTGCCATAACCGATCATGGGAATATGTGCGGTGCCGTAAGGTTTTACAGCCAGTGCGTAAAATCCGGCATAAAACCGGTTATCGGGTGCGAGTTTTATCTTGCTCCGGGCTCAAGGAAGGAGAAGAATAAGGGCAATTTCCATATGACGCTCCTTGCCCGGGATACAGACGGGTACAGGAATCTGATGAAACTCAACGAGCTTGCCTACAGGGACGGGTTTTATCATAAGCCCAGGATAGATATGCAGCTTCTTGAACAGTACAGCAGGGGCCTTGTTGCGCTGACAGGATGCCTGCAGGGCCTTATTCCGCGTCTAATACTTGAGAATAATGATTCCCGCGCCTTTGAGGAGGCCGGGAAGCTTAACGAGATATTCGGTGCAGGACACCTGTACCTTGAGATGATGAGGACCGGTATCCCCGAACAGGAAAAAGTCAATAAGGGTCTTATGCGTATATCGGGCAGGACAGGTATAGAGTGCGTGGCCACGAACGACTGCCACTATATAAACCGGGATGATGCCTACGCGCAGGAGATACTTATGTGCGTGGGAACGGGGAGAAAAATAGATGATCCGGGGCGGCTCAGGTTCTCAACCCAGGAGTACTATCTCAAGTCTCCCGAGGAGATGTACGCTCTTTTCAGCGATTATCCCGAGGCGGTTTCCAATACCGTGAAGGTGGCTGAGAAATGCAACCTCAAGCTGGATTTCAACAGCCATTATTTGCCCGAGTATGAGGTTCCCGAGGGGATGACCAGGAGCACTTACCTTGAGAAACTCTGCCGCGAAGGTCTTCGGAAACGCTACGGCGATACGCCTCCGGAGGAATCTCTCTCCCGGCTTGAGTCGGAACTTGAGTCTATAACCCAGCTGGGGTTTCCGGGTTACTTTCTGATATGCTGGGATTTCGTAAACTACGCCAGGGAGAGCGGGATCCCGGTCGGTCCGGGCAGGGGAAGCGGGGCCGGGAGCATAGTCTCCTACCTTCTCGGGATAACCGATATAGATCCCCTTAAGTACGGGCTGCTCTTTGAGAGGTTTCTCAACCCCGACAGGAAGACTCTCCCAGATCTTGATATAGATTTTGCCGATTCCGGGCGCGACAGGGTGATAGAATATGTAAGGCAGAAGTACGGATCCAGGCGCGTTGCCCAGATCGGGACTTTTTC
The DNA here is from genome assembly GCA_007136585.1 of Candidatus Sumerlaeota bacterium. Classification (GTDB taxonomy): domain Bacteria; phylum CG03; class SLGR01; order SLGR01; family SLGR01; genus SLGR01. The sequence continues at coordinate 10,116 of SLGR01000086.1, forward strand.
AACTCTAAAGGCGCGGGCCGCTTTTAAGGATGTGGCCCGGGTTCTCTCAATACCTTACGACGAGGCGGACAAGGTATCAAAGATGATACCAGATAATCTGACCCTGTACAGGGCTGTCGAGGAAACCCCGGAGCTGGTGAAAGTTTACGGTTCCGATGAGCGTATAAAACAGGCCCTGGAGATAGCGATGACCATAGAAGGGTGTAAGAGGCAGCCGGGAGTCCATGCCGCTGGTGTTGTCATAGCCCCCGGAGACCTCTCTGATTATGTTCCGAGGGGGCTCAGCAGCGAGAACAGGGGTATAACCCAGTATGAGGGAGAGGACCTTGTAAAGCTGGGGCTTCTTAAAATGGATTTTCTGGGACTCAAGAACCTGACAGTTATTAAGAAAGCTGTTGAGAATATAAAGGAAACCCGGGGTGAAGAGATTGATATAAACCTCATCCCCCCTGAAGATAAAAAAACCTTTGAACTTCTTTCCTCCTCCGAGACCCTTGGTGTTTTCCAGCTTGAGAGCGGCGGGTTTCAGAACCTCCTGAGAAAGATGGAGATAACCCGGTTTGAGGATATAGTGGCCCTGGTGGCTCTCTACCGTCCTGGTGTGGTTAAAAGCGGGATGACCGAGGAGTATATCGAGAGGAAGAACGGGACCAAGCCGGTTGAGTATTTTGACCGATCTGTGGAGGGTATACTGAAGGAAACCTACGGGATAGTACTCTATCAGGAACAGGTTATGCAGATAGCCCGCGAGCTTGGTGGTTTCACCCCATCCCAGGCCGACGATATGCGAAGGGCTATGTCAAAGAAGATCCCGGAGATGCTGCAGAAGCTCAGGAAGGAGTTTGTCTCCGGGGCGGCGGAGAAGGGGATTAAATCCGGAAAAGCCGATTCAATATTTGAAAACCTCTCTAAGTTCGGGGCTTACGGGTTCAATAAGAGTCATTCCGCGGCTTACGGGAAGATAACCTACCAGACGGCTTACCTGAAAGCCAATTATCCCACCGAGTATATGTGCGCTCTTCTTACCTGCGACCAGGATAAGACGGAGAAGGTAGTATCGTATGTGCAGGAATGCGAGCGTATGGGAATAGAAGTCATGAGACCGGATGTTAACGAATCCTATGCTGACTTTTCCATAGAATCGGATAAAAGAATAAGGTACGGTCTGAGCGCCGTAAAGAATGTCGGCCGCGCGGCAATTGATTCCATAATCAGCGCCAGGAAGAAGGGGGGCGGGTTTAAAACTTTTTACGGATTCTGCAGCAGGGTTGATCTCCAGAAGGTAAACAAGAGGGTTGTTGAGAGTCTTATAAAGGCCGGGGCCTTTGATTGTCTGGGGAAAGGTCGGCGTCCTCTTTTTATGGGGGCTGACGATGCCATATCCCAAGCGGGCGAATACCAGAAGGACCTCCTTGCGGGGCAGGAGTCATTTTTTGATGTAATTGACGGGGAAAAGCTCCCTGAGATTGAGATATCCGATACCAGGGAATGGCACGAGAACGAGTACCTTGTATATGAGAAGGAGGTTCTGGGATTCTTTCTTTCGGGTCACCCGCTGGCAAAGAATGCCGGAGAGATACTGAACCTCACAAGCGGGGAGATCGGAAGTGTCTGCCAGTCCCGCGCCCCGGGAACTCCCGTTGCTCTTGGAGGTATGGTGAAACACTCCCGTAAGGTCAGGACCAGGAAGGGCGCAGATATGGTGGTTTTTATGCTGGAAGACCTTTCCGGTAAAGTGGATTCGGTAATATTCCCTTCGGTATATACGCCGGAGCTGGAGGCTCTGGCCGAGAACGATTCAATAGTAATAGCCTGCGGGCGTATTGATGACCGTAAGGGGCACAGGCAGATTATAGTGGATAGGCTTATGGATATAGAGGAGGCCAGGAAAGAACTTGTGGATAAGGTGGTGCTCAGGATAGATTCATCGGCTACAGAGAAGGATATTGATGAGATCCGGCGGGCCGTTGAGAGGTATCCCGGGAAAACCCTTCTGGAGTTTGAGGTTGATACAAAAAATTTCAGCAGGGTTCGTATACGCTCCGGTATCCGGGCCCGGGCGGGAAACGCCCTGGTTGAAGAGCTTAAGCGCATACTGGGAAATGAATCTGTACGCCTGGTCGGAAGCTATGCTGCCGACGCGGCGTGAGAAAAAAAAGAAAGGACTAAAGAGAAGATGAACGGTAAACTTAAAGGCAATATGCTCATAGCGCAGGGGGGCGGACCTACCGCTGTAATAAACAGGTCGCTGGCAGGGGCGGTCCGCAGGGGTTCGCGTTTCAGCCGGGTTGAGGGCATATACGGCGCCCTTAACGGGGTAAGCGGTATAATAAACGAGAGGATGGTTGACCTTTCGGCGGTTACCGCCGGGAACCTTGAGGATATAGCCTCATCCCCGGCTTCGGCGCTTCTTTCAACAAGAGACAAACCCGACAACGAGTACTGCGAAAAGATATTCCGGGTTCTTGAAGCTCATAATATTCGTTTCTTTTTCTACATCGGCGGGAACGATTCTTCGGATACTCTCCGCATAGTAAAGGAGTACGCTGATAACGAGGGGTATGAGATGAGAGCGGTTCATATACCCAAGACGGTAGATAACGACCTTGTAAAGAACGACCATACCCCGGGGTACCCTTCTGCGGCGAGGTTTGTTGCGGAGGCGTTCTCGGGACTGGACCTGGATAACAGGTCTCTTCCGGGGGTTTATATAGCGGTAGTTATGGGACGGCACGCGGGGTTTCTTACCGCCGCCGGGGAGCTTGCCCGCAGGAGTCCCGATGACGGACCCCACCTGATATATCTTCCGGAAAGAAGTTTCAGTGTCAGCGGGTTCCTCCGGGATGTTGAGGAGGTTTACAAAAAACACGGGCGGTGTGTTGTTGCTGTATCCGAAGGGATACAGGAGGACGGGGTCCCCGTAGCGGCCAAACTGGCTGAGAATGTTGAGAAGGATGCCCACGGAAATATCCAGCTCTCCGGAAGCGGATCCCTGGGGGATATGCTCAAGGACCATATAAAGTCAAATACTTCCATAGGGCGTGTAAGAGCGGATACTTTCGGATACCTTCAGAGGTCTTTCAGAGGGTGTGTAAGCGAGGTTGACAGCAGGGAGGCGGAAGAGGCCGGGGAATCAGCGGTGATATTCGGCGTTGAGCAGGATAAAGACGGTTCGGTTACGATAAAAAGGACGGGTGATTACGCCGTAAGCTACGAGCTTTCTGCCCTGGAGGATATCGCGGCAAAGACAAAAGTTATGCCTGAGGAGTTCATAAACTCCTCCGGAAACGGAGTTAACCCCGCTTTCAGGGAGTACCTTCGCCCTCTTCTGGGATGCAGTTTCACCCCGGGAGGGGCCCGCATAAGCGCGCCGCGTATAGCCCCGATCCTGTCCCGGTCATGAGACTTCTTAAAATACTGCCGGCTGCGGTTCTTATTTCCGCGGTTCTTGCCGCCCCTGCGGCGGCGGGAACTGTGACCGAGATAATAGATACCCCCACGGCTTCTCCGGTGGAGTTTAACTCCTACTCCCTCTCGTTCAGGTTCTACAGGGGCGGCTCTATACTCACACGCCTCTTTTACGGTATGATAATGCAGGATCTTACACTGGGGCTGAGTTTTGACGCGGAGAACGTTGTGGGAACCGGGAAGGTGGAGCCCCGACGCCCTTATATATACGTGAAACTCCCGATTTACTCCGGGGGCGGAAGGTGGCCTGCCTTAAGTCTGGGGTTTGACGAACAGGGTTTCGGAAAGTATGATGATAAGGATGAACTGTACCAGTATCCCCCGGCTGGTTTTTTCCTTGTGGCAACAGCAGGAGGGGTAGCTCCGGGGCTCAACCTGGGGGCGGGAGTGAACGCCGAGTATACCTCCGCGGAAGGGGCTTCGGAGAAAATAACCGGATTTGCAAACTTTGATTTCACCGTGGGGCCAGAGTTTATGTTTGTTGGGGAGGTAAGGTCCCTGGGTAACAGCTCCGCCGGGAACGCCGGTTTCAGGTACCTGCTGAGACCGGAGCTCCATTTTGAGTTTGCTGTTATAAATATAGGAGGTCGGGGCGACCCTGAGAGGATACTCAGGGCTACTTACAAAGGGGCTTTCTGATATGCCAGATATTAAAGCTAAGTTTCCGTGTTTTGAGAACCCTATAATAGAGGTCCAGGAGAGGATAGACTCTCTTTTCCAGGAGGATCCTGATTCCCCGGAGCTGAAAAAACTTATCCGGGAGAAGAATAAGCTTGTAAAGGATATATACTCCGGGTTGAGCTCCTATCAGAAGGTGCAGCTTGCGAGGCACCCGATGAGGCCGCACTCTCTTGATTATATTGAGGGTATTTTTGAGGATTTCCTGGAACTGCACGGGGACCGCAAGTTCGGTGACGACGAGGCTGTCGTGGGGGGTCTGGCCTCGCTTAAGGGCGAGACTTTTATGGTTATAGGCCAGCAGAAGGGGCGCAGCCCGGAAGAGAATCTCAGGAGAAATTACGGCATGCCGCATCCTGAAGGGTACCGCAAGGCGCTGAGGCTGATGAAGCTCGCGGAAAAGTTTTCCATCCCGGTCATATCATTCATAGATACTCCCGGGGCCTACCCCGGGGTCAAGGCCGAGGAGAGAGGCCAGGCCGAGGCCATAGCCACAAACCTCAAGGAGATGATGGACCTTGAGGTCCCGGTCATAGTCATTGTCATAGGGGAAGGGGGGTCCGGAGGGGCCCTGGGTATGGGGGTGGGTGACAGGGTTCTTATGCTTGAGTACTCGGTGTACTTTGTCTGCACTCCCGAGGCCTGCAGCGCCATACTCTGGAAAGACTCCTCAATGGCCGAGAAAGCCGCGGAGAAC
>SLGR01000187.1 GCA_007136585.1 Candidatus Sumerlaeota bacterium
GTGAGATGGTTATGCCCGGGGATAATGTTGATATAGAAGGCGAGCTGATAGTCCCGATAGCGATGGAGAAGGGACTGAGGTTCGCTATCCGCGAGGGCGGCCATACCGTAGGGGCCGGCGTAGTGACAGAGATAATAGCCTAGATGGCAAAGAAAGACAGGATAATACAGCATCTGGAGTGCACCTCCTGCAAGAGGAAAAACTATACCTTCAGGAGGAACAAGGTTCACAGGCAGGATAAGCTTGAGTTGAACCGGCACTGCAGGTTCTGCGGTAAGCATACGAAGCACAAGTCGGTAAAGGGTTAGGCTGAGAAGGCCTGTAGCTCAATTGGCCAGAGCACTGGTCTCCAAAACCAGGGGTTGCAGGTTCGAGTCCTGCCAGGCCTGCCAGCATCCGTTCCGGCTTTACGTAAACCGGGGTATCTGGAAGTGAAAAAAATATCGGGTTTTTTAAGAGAAGTGGTCTCGGAGATGAGAAAGGTGACCTGGCCGGGCAGGAAGGAACTCATAGGTTCCACAATAGTAGTTGTGGTCCTTGTTCTGATTATAGCGTTTTACATCGGGCTGGTGGATTTCTTTCTTTCAAGACTAATGGATATGGTACTGTGATGAATGAGGTTAACCGAAAAACAGCAAAGTGGTATGTAGTCAATACCTATACCGGGCATGAGGAGAAGGTAAAGACTTATATAGAGAAGATGAAGGAAGTCTCGGGACTGGATGAGAAGATAAACGATATACTCATTCCCCGCAAGGATGTTGTAACCTTGCGGAAAGGAAAGAAGAAGATCGTTGAGAAGGAGTTCTTTCCCGGGTACATAATAATAAATATGCTGGTTGATAACCAGACATACTGGGCTATAAAGAATATCGCCGGGGTCACGGATTTCCTGGGGAAGGAGAACCCCATTCCCCTGCGGGATAGTGAGCTTGAACGGATCCGGGAAATGATCAGGAAGAAAGACGAGCAGGAGCCGCGCCCCGCCGTTTCTTTCAAACAGGGCGACCGGGTAAGGATAATTGACGGCCCGTTTGACAATTTTATGGGTATTGTGGAGGACGCGGACGATACAAAGCAGAAAGTCCGGGTGATGGTCACTATCTTCGGAAGGACCACGCCCGTTGAGCTGGATTACCTGCAGGTTGAGAGCCTGTAGGAATTAGAGGTGGTTTAATGATGGCAAAGAGACAGGTTGAAACGTTCATAAAACTTCAGATACCGGCGGGCGGAGCCACGCCGGCGCCTCCGGTAGGCCCGGCGCTGGGTCAGCACGGGGTAAATATAATGGAGTTCTGCAAGGCCTTTAACGATTCTACAAAGAACCGTGAGGCGGGGATGCTGGTTCCGGTTATTATTTCCGTATACAAGGACAAGAGTTTTACTTTTGAAACAAAAATAGCCCCCGTATCCGCTCTGCTTAAGAAAGCTGCGGGTATAGCTGTGGCCAGCGGGGTTCCTAACAAGGAAAAGGCCGGTTCGGTTACGGCCGAACAGGTAATGGATATCGCCAAGCAGAAACTTCCGGATTTAAATACGGAAGACCCCGAAGCGGCGGCAAGAATAGTAGAGGGAACGGCGAGAAGTATGGGAATAGTAGTTGAGGATTGAGGCGGTATGCGGTGTGGGCAGTTAGAGTCAGGAGACCCGGTCAGGGTGAGGTAAAATGAGCAGGAGCAGGAGATATCAGCAGCTTAGGGAGAAGGATATACCTTCAGATTGCGAGCCGGCAGAGGCTATGAAATTTGTAAAAGAGTCGGCTACCGCAAATTTTGACGAGTCGGTGGATCTGGCTATAACACTAGGGGTGGATCCAAAGAAATCAGACCAGATGGTAAGGGGCAGTGTCGTTCTTCCGCACGGAACGGGAAAAAAGGTGCGTATTGCCGTTGCTGCCGAAGGTAAGGAAGCCGAGGAGGCTAAGGAAGCAGGCGCGGATATCGCCGGCAAGGAAGAGGTCATCAAGATGATTGAAAAATCGCAGCTGGAGTTTGATGTCCTGGTAGCCTCTCCCGGATGTATGAAAGATCTTGCCAGGTACGGGAAGATGCTGGGCCCCAGGGGTCTTATGCCTTCTCCCAAATCCGGCACGGTCTCAAAAGACTTAGCAGCGACAGTCAGTAAACTTAAGCAGGGTCAGATAGAGTACAAGATGAGCAAGAACGGGGTGCTCCATGTTATGATAGGGAAAACTTCTTTCCCGGCTGAGAACCTGCTTGATAACTTTAACAGCTTTATGGATGCTGTTAAAAAAAGCCGTCCCGCTTCTGCCAAGGGCAAGTTCATTAAAAAGGCGGCGGTCTCCTCAACTATGGGGCCGTCGGTTACTGTCCGTCTTTAGAGACGGAACTTTTATGACTTGACAAGTCCTGTTATTTAAATACAATCAAAAAATTGTAATTTGATTTTAAAAGGGCGGTCTCGACGTAAGGAACCGGTTGCCCCGGAAAGTTAAAGCCCGGTTTACAGAGAGATATTAGGTAAAGTAATTGAGTAAACTAAAAATATGACAGGGTGAATTTTAAAGCGCGGAGGAGATTAGGTGCAAATAGAAGATAAAAAACAAGTCGTAGAAGAACTCAGGGAACTTTTCCGGAGCCACGAAAGCCTTATAATAGCAGGGTACCAGGGTCTGCGTGTAAACGATCTCAATGAGATGAGAAGAAAACTGGATACTGCCGGGTGCAGTTTCAGAGTGGTGAAAAACCGCCTTGCCGTGAGGTCGCTTGACGCGCTTGGAGAGAGCGAGGCCTCCGAACTTTCTGAACATTTCCGGGGTCCTACGGCTATTCTTATGGGGGCTTCCGAACCTTCCGACGCGATTAAAATTTTTAAAGAGTACTCGGAGGATAACGAGCTTATGGCGTTCAAGGGGGGGATAATGTCGGGACTTCTTTTAAACCGTCAGCAGGTTAACAAGATAGCGCAGCTCCCCTCCAGGGAGGTTCTTCTGGCCCAGACAGCCTCTGCGCTTCACGCTCCGGTTCAGGGCCTTTATAACGCGCTTGCCGGGACGGTTCGCGGCCTGCTTTTCGCGCTGAAGGATTATATAAAAAAGAAAGAAGAGGAGCCTTCGGAAGATAAAGCTGAGAAACCTGAGCCGGCCGCCGCGGAAGAAGAGAAACCTTCCGCTGAACCCGCCGGTGAGGAGAAAGAAGGTTCGGCTGAGGCGGAGAGTTCCGGCGAAGAGGAAGAGCCTGCGGATGATAAGGCTGAAAAACCTGAGTCCGCCGGTTCGGATGAAGAAGATTTGAAAGAAACGGAGCCGGCTGAAGTTAGCGCTGAGAAGCCTGAGCCGGCCGCCGCTGAAGAAGAGAAACCTTCCGCTGAACCCGCCGGTGAGGATGAAAAAGGTTCCGCTGAGGCGGAGAGTTCCGGCGAAGAGGAAGAGCCTGCGGAAGATAAAGCTGAGAAGCCTGAGGCCGCCGGGTCGGATGAAGAAGATTTGAAAGAAACGGAGCCGGCTGAAGATAGCGCTGAGAAGTCTGAGCCGGATGCCGCGGAAGAAGAGAAGCCTTCCGGTGAACCCGGAGAGGCCGTTTCGGATAAGAAAGAGGTTGATAAAGAGCCGGAAGGCTCCGGGAATAAAGAAGACGATAATCAGGAGGAGGATCAGGATGGCGCAGAAAAAAAGTAACGTGGATAAAATCCTTGAGGAGATTTCAAACCTGACCGTAATAGAGCTTTCGGAACTTGTCTCTTCCATGGAAGAAAAGTTCGGGGTTACGGCTCAGGCGCCTGTGGCTGTGGCTGCTGCCGGGGCGGCGCCCGGGGCGGCGGCGCAGGAAGAGGAAAAATCTGAGTTTGACGTTGTTCTGCAGGCTGCGGGCAGTAAGAAAATTCAGGTCATAAAGACGGTAAGGGAGATTACCGGGCTGGGTCTGAAGGAAGCCAAGGCGCTGGTTGACGGGGTGCCGAAACCCGTAAAAGAAGGCGTTGATAAAGAGACGGCTGAAGAGGTGAAGAACAAGCTGGAAGAGCAGGGGGCAACCGTCGCTGTAAACTAATGCTTTACCGCAATATACCCGCAAAGAAAAAGGAGTTTGCCTCAAGGCAGACGCTGCTGGAGCTGCCGGATCTTATACAGGTTCAGCAACAGTCGTATGATGACTTTCTTCAGCTGGGGTCCAGAGGTTCCGACCGCCTCCTGCAGGGTCTGCAGGGGGTCTTTGAGGACGTGTTTCCCGTTGATAATATTGACGGGTCTCTCAAACTGGACTTTACCGGGTACAAGGTGGAGGAACCGTCATATACGGTGGAAGAGGCGATCCGGAAAGACGCTACCCACGCCCATCCAGTACGGGTGCGGTTCTCTCTGGAGGTTCATCACCAGGACCGTGATAAACCCGAGATAAGGGAGGAGGAAATTTATCTTTTTGACTTCCCTAAAATGACTGAGAACGGCACCTTCATTATAAACGGGGTGGAGAGAGTGGTTGTCAACCAGTTGCACAGGTCTCCGGGTGTTAATTTTGAGGAAGACGAGAAAAAAGGGGTCTCCAGCCTGGGAAAAAAACTATACAGCGGAAGGATCATACCCTACCGCGGATCCTGGATAGAGTTTGAGTATAATAACCATAACGAACTTTATGTGCGTATAAACCGCAAGAGAAAGTTCCCCTTCACTGTCCTGTTAAGGGCTATGGGATGGGATAAGGACGAGGATATACTGAGGCTTTTTTACGAGACACGCAAGGTTCCTGTAAAGGGAACAAGGACCGCTCTCTTTACCGGGAAGGTCCTTGTAACTCCCCCGAAAGTGAAAGGGGTTGAAGAGTTCCTTGGGCGGGCGAACCAGGTTATTCCCGAGACTCTTGTTGAGAAGTGGAGGAAGCTGGGGGTAAAGGAAGTTGAAGTTGCAGATTTTCATCAGTGGGACGAAGAGAACACCATAAACGATCAGAGTATCCATCTCACCCTGGCAAAGGACAGTATTGCGGATAAGATGGATGCCATATTTGAGATATTCAAGGTGCTGAGGGCCCAGCAGCATATAACCCCCGAGGTCGCCCAGGAGTATTTTGATACGCTCTTCTTCAAGGGAACAAGGAAATACGATCTTACTAAAGTGGGAAGGTACAAGCTGAATAAGAAACTGGCTTCTGTCTTTAAGGAGTCAGGGATGAAACTTCCCGGACCGGAGCAGAGGAACCTTCTCCCCGAGGATATAATCTGCGCCGCCAAGTACATCATTATGCTTAATAACGCCGTCGGGGGCGAGGTGGACGATATAGATCATCTGGGTAACCGGCGCGTGAGAACAGTCGGGGAGCAGCTTGAGAACCAGCTCCGCCGGGGAGTTACCCACCTGACCCGCCTTATAAGAAGCAAGATGAATATGCAGTCCCCGGAGGAGGTCACCCCTTCCACCCTGATAAATCCCGCCCCTATAGTAGCTTCAATAAATAAATTTTTCGGCACGGGGGAGCTCTCCCAGTTTATGTCACAGACTAACCCGCTATCAGAGCTTACCCATAAGAGACGCACATCAGCCCTCGGACCCGGCGGGCTTAACAGAAAGAGAGCGGGTTTTGAAGTGCGGGATGTTCATCATACCCATTACGGCCGGATATGTCCGATTGAGACGCCTGAAGGGGCCAATATCGGACTCAGGACCTCGCTCTCCATATATGCAAAGATAAATAAATACGGACTTATAGAAACCCCGTACAGGGTAGTGGAGAAAGGGCGCGTTACGGACAAGGTTGAGTACCTGACAGCCGACAGGGAGGACGAGCACCTCATAGTTCCCGGGAATGTGCCTATTGATAAAGACGGATACCTTCCCAAAGGACTCATAACAGCAAGAGAGAGGGGGCTTTTCCCGCTTGTTAAACGGGAGGAAGTTCATTATATGGATATATCTCCCAAACAGATGGTAAGCGCAGGGGCGGGGCTTATACCCTTCCTTGAACATAATGACGCAAACCGCGCTCTTATGGGCTCCAATATGCAGAGGCAGGCCCTGCCGCTTATGATAACCGAGCCTCCCATAGTGGGAACGGGAATGGAAGAGGTGGTTGCCAAAAATTCCGGAGCCGTTGTGAAGGCAAAACGCTCCGGGGAGATCATATACGTTGATAACTCAAGGATCGCGGTATGGCACAGGGGGAAAGGGAAAAAGACCATAAAATCCGGGGACGTTGACCTGTACGAGCTCAAAAAATACGTACGGAGCAACCAGGATACAAATTACAACCAGACGCCTATAGTCTCTCTGGGAGATAAGGTAAAGGAAGGCGATATAATGGCTGACGGGCCTGCGACAGCTGGCGGGGAGCTTGCAATGGGCAGGAACCTGCTCGTGGCCTTTATGTCCTGGGAAGGGTACAACTTTGAGGATTCCATCCTTATATCCGACCGCCTGGTAAGGGACGATGTCTTTACATCCATACATATTCACGAAGAGAACGTTGAGGCCAGGGAGCTTAAGATCGGAAGCGAAGAGATAACCCGCGATATACCTAACGTAAGCGAGCTCAAGCTGCGTAACCTTGATGAGAACGGGGTTATAACACCCGGATCGTTTGTGCGCCCGGGAGATATCCTTGTGGGAAAGGTCACTCCCAAGGGTAAGACCCGGTATACCCCGGAGGTGAGGCTTCTGAAAACAATATTCGGGAAGAAGGCCGAAGACGTAAAGGATTCTTCCCTGAAAGTCCCCCCGGGAGTGGATGGGAAAGTCACTAAAGTTGAAGTATTTGAGCGGAAGGGATCCCTTACCGCCCGGGAAAGAAAACAGAAGTTGACCGAGATTGAGGCAAGGTACGGGGAAGCCATTGAAGAGCTCCGGCGTGAGCGCAATTCAAAGACCCGCAGGATGCTCAGCCAGGTAAAGGCAGGGAATATTTCCAAGAGTAAATATGAGGAAGAAAAAGAAAGAAATAACGCTTTCACACAGATACTCATAGACCGCCATCAGCTGGAGATGAAGAATGAGATCCGGGACCTTGACAAGAGTGACGAGCTTCCCGTTATGGTTCTTAAAAAGGTCAAGGTCTTTATAGCCAGCCGCAGAAAGATAATGGCGGGAGATAAAGTGGCCGGCCGGCACGGAAACAAGGGGGTTATATCAAAGGTCCTTCCCGAAGAGGATATGCCTTACATGGAAGACGGAACCCCTATTGATATAGTGCTGAGTCCTCTGGGAGTGCCGTCTCGTATGAATGTTGGACAGATACTTGAGACTCATATAGGACTGGCCGCCCGCGCCCAGAACGTAAGGGTTGTTACCCCGGTCTTTGACAGCGCGAAAGAATCCGATATAAAGCAGATGCTGAGAGAGAGCGGACTTCCGGAATCAGGGCGCGCCGCGCTTTATGACGGCCGGACCGGAGATCTGCTTGGACGGAATATTACTGTGGGATATATGTATGTGATGAAACTGGAACATATGGCAGAGGATAAGGTCCACGCCCGGGCCACGGGTCCCTATTCCCTGATAACACGCCAGCCTCTCGGGGGTAAGGCTATGTTCGGGGGGCAGAGGTTCGGGGAGATGGAGGTCTGGGCAATGGAAGGGTATGGAGCCGCCTACACTCTGCAGGAGTTTCTGACATATAAGAGCGACGATGTAAAGGCGCGGACCGAGATGCACGAGGCTATTATAAAAGGCGATGAGATAAAGAAGCCCACGGTTCCGGAATCTTTCAGGGTCCTTGTAAAGGAGCTCCAGTCCCTGGGCCTTAAGGTGATCCTGGATACCAGGAGGGAGGCGGAGAGAAACTAATCATGCCCCAGCAATTAGATTACAACAAGTTTAACTCTATACAGCTTATGATGGCCTCCCCGGAAGATGTAAGGGAGTGGTCCCACGGCGAGGTAAGGAAACCCGAGACGATAAACTACCGTACCTTCAAGGCCGAGCGGGACGGACTTTTCTGCGAGAGAATATTCGGCCCGATGCGGGATTACGAATGCAACTGCGGGAGATACAAGTACCCGAGGCACAGAGGAGTGGTCTGTGAAAGGTGCGGCGTTGAGGTTACCGAAAAGGAAGTCCGGCGCGAGAGGATGGGGCATATTGAGCTTGCTGTCCCGGTGGCGCATGTCTGGTACATACATAAGCCTCCTTCCCGTATAGGAATGCTTCTGAACCTTAAGAGATCCGATGTAGAGCGTATAGCCTACTATGCCGCTTATATAGTAACGGAAGTAAGTGATCCCAATATAAAGCTCGGCGGCAAGAAACTCCGCGAGGGTCAGCTTATATCTATAGAAGATTACCAGGTTCTGAAGGAGGAGTACGGCTCCGATTTTGAGGGGCTGATAGGAGGCGAAGCCCTGGATTCTCTTCTTTCAGATGTTAATCTCAAGAAAATTGCAAAGGATATCCGTAAAAAACTTTCCGGGAAGAAAGGAGGGAAAGGGCAGAGAAGGCGGTGGAGAAGGAGGCTGAAGGTCGTCGAGGATTTTATACAGTCGGGTAATAACCCTTCCCATATGCTCCTCTCCTGCATCCCTGTTATTCCTCCGGACCTGCGTCCCCTTGTGCCTCTTAAAGGCGGAAAGTTCGCCTCTTCCGATTTGAACGACCTTTACCGGCGTATAATAAACCGCAATAACAGGCTCAGGCAGATAACCGAGATGGGGGCCCCCACTGTTATGCTGCACAATGAAAAAAGGCTCCTTCAGGAGGCCGTGGACGCTCTGATAGAGAACGGGGCCAGGGGAAGGGTGGTGACCGGTATGGGTAACCGTCCCCTTAAATCCCTCTCGGATACAATTAAGGGCAAACAGGGGCGGTTCAGGAGAAACCTTCTCGGGAAAAGGGTGGACTACTCCGGGCGCTCGGTAATTGTCATAGGTCCTGATCTAAAACTTAACCAGTGCGGTCTCCCCAAGGAGATGGCTATTGAGCTTTACAAGCCTTTTATACTTAGAGAACTCATACACCGCGGGGTCGCGGCCAATATAAAATCCGCTCGGCCTTTCCTGGAGAGCAAGAACCCGGTGGTTTTTGATATCCTGGAAGGGATAATCAAGGACCATCCGGTAATGCTGAACCGCGCTCCCACGCTTCACAGGCTGGGTATCCAGGCCTTTGAACCCGTTCTTATAGAGGGGAAGGCCCTGCAGCTTCATCCACTGGTATGTACGGCGTTCAACGCTGATTTTGACGGTGACCAGATGGCGGTCCACGTTCCGATATCCCCTGAGGCCTGTATAGAGGTCAAGATGCTTGTTATGTCCACTAATAACATAATAGCCCCCTCAAACGGTCAGGCCATAGTCGCCCCCACCCAGGATATGGTTATGGGGTGCAACTACCTTACCAAGGAAAAGAAAGGGGTCCACGGGGAAGGAGCCATATTCGGTTCTATAGACGAGGTGGAGCGAGCCTATGATCACGGCAGGGTGGACCTTCACGCAAGGATAAAGGTCAAGGGGATAACCAGGATCAGGGAGTCCGAAGAGTGGACCAAAGACGATTTCCGGAACCCCGGAAAGTGGGAAGATTACACTACAGCAGGGCGGGTAATATTCAACCGGCACCTTCCCGATAAGTTCGGGTACATAAACGCGGAGGCTACAAAGAAATCGCTCTCCCAGCTTGTTTACAAGTGTTACTGGGAACACGGCAAGCACGATACCATAAAGCTTCTTGATGATATCAAGAACCTGGGGTACAGGTACGCCACTTTCAGCGATACCTCTATCTCGGTTGACGATATGCATGTTCCGGGAGACAAGCAGGAGATAATTGAGAGGGCCCAGGAGAAGGTCAAGAAAGCGGAGGCCAATTATAACCGCGGAATAATCACTAACGTGGAACGTTACAATACCATAATAGAGATATGGAGCCACGTTACGGACCGGATAGCCGACAGTATGATAAATGAGATAAAGAAGAAAGAGCAGGTTGACTATGACGGAACGGGTCCGAAGTTCAACCCGATCCTTCTTATGGCCACCTCGGGAGCCCGGGGGTCATTTGACCAGATAAGGCAGCTTGCGGGTATGAGGGGACTTATGAGCAGGCCCCACAAGTCCATTAAGGGAGCGGTCGGTGAGATCATAGAGTCTCCAATAAAAACTAATTTCAGGGAAGGGCTCTCGGTCCTTGAATACTTTATCTCAACACACGGCGGTCGTAAGGGTCTGGCTGATACGGCTTTAAAGACCGCTGATGCGGGGTACCTTACCAGAAGGCTGGTGGATGCGGCCCACAACCTTGTGATTACCGAGAAAGACTGCGGGACAGTTAACGGTGTCAGGGTAGGTCCGCTTAAGGAAGGAAACGAGGTGATTGAGCCCTTCTCCGAGAGGATAGAGGGGAGGGTTATACTTCAGACCGTAACCGACCCCATACTGGACGAGGTTATCGTAAAGGAAGGGGAGATGCTGGACGCCGCTGCGGCCGCCAAGGTCGAGAAGAGCGAGATAAGCAATATCAGGATAAGATCCCCCCTTACCTGCGAGACCTCATACGGTATATGCAGTAAATGCTACGGGGCGGATCTCTCCACCGGGAAACTGGCTAAGCCCGGACTTGCCGTGGGAATCATAGCGGCGCAGTCCATCGGTGAACCCGGAACGCAGCTTACCTTAAGGACTTTTCATATAGGAGGCACGGCTTCCCGGGTTGCCCAGCTCTCCGCCGTTATTTCACATTATGACGGAAACCTTGAGTATTTCGGCGTTACTACTATCAAGAACCGGAAGGGGAACCTTATAAACGTTGCCCGTAAAGCCAAGGCGGTAATAAGGCGCGACGGGAAGCAGGTCTTTGATTTTGATATAAGGTACGGGGCGATCCTACACGCCAAACCGGGTAAAAAACCCACTCCGGTCAAAAGAGGCGAACTCCTTGTTGAGTGGGATCCCTTCGCCATGCCTCTTATAACGGAGGTCAACGGGACCGTGACTCTCAAAGATATCAAGGAAGGGATAACCGCCAAGAGGGAAGTTAACCAGGCAACCGGGCGGGAGGAACGTGTAATAATACCTTACAAATCACCCAAGCTTCACCCCCAGATCGAGGTGAAGACCTCGTCGGGAGAGAATAAAGTATACCCCCTTCCCGTTGATACGCACCTTGTGGCAAACGAAGGGGAAGAAGTTTACGCCGGGGATGTTCTTGCCAAGATCCCTCAGGAGGTAATAAGGACCCGCGATATAACCGGGGGTCTGCCCAGGGTAACCGAACTATTTGAGGCGCGCAAGCCCAAGAACAGCGCTGTAGTAACCGAAATAGACGGAACGGTAAAGCTGGGAACGATAGAGAGGGGAGCTTTCAAGGTTACGGTAGAGAGCGAGAAAGGGCAGTCCCGGGCTTACGTTATTCCGCCCGGAAAGCACCTTGTTGTATACGAGGGTGACAGAGTCTATGCGGGGGAACCCCTCACTGACGGGCCTATTAATCCGCACGATATGCTTCAGGTCCGCGGAGACAAGGAAGTTCAGGAGTATCTTGTAAACGAGGTCCAGGGGGTTTACCGGCTTCAGGGGGTAAGGATAAACGACAAACATATTGAGATGATAATCAAGCAGATGCTCTCCTTTGTCCAGATAGTGGACAGCGGTGATACCACTCTCCTTGAGAAGGAAATAATAAAAAAGAACCTGGCTGACAGGATAAACAGGAGGATGGTGAAAGAAGGAAAGAAACCGGCTACCTACGTTTCCAAGCTTCTTGGTATATCAAAGTCATCCCTTTCCGGGGAGAGCTTTATATCGGCGGCCTCTTTCCAGGAGACTACAAGGATACTGACAGAAGCCGCTGTGGCGGGACAGGTGGATTACCTTAAAGGGTTGAAAGAGAATGTTATCATCGGAAAGCTTATTCCGGTGGGTACGGGGATGTTTTCCGGAGGGGAAGAATAAATGCCAACAACAAACCAGCTTATAAGAAAGGGCAGGAAGAAGCTCCATAAGAAATACAAGACACCGGCGCTTGAATCCTGCCCCCAGAGAAGGGGGGTCTGCGTAAGGGTCTTTACCACGACGCCAAAGAAACCCAACTCCGCATTAAGGAAGGTTGCCAGGGTCAAGCTTACAAACGGTACGGATGTTGCCGCCTATATACCCGGCGAGGGGCACAACCTTCAGGAGCACTCTATAGTTATGATAAGGGGCGGTAGGGTCAAGGACCTTCCCGGGGTCAGGTACCATATAATAAGGGGAGCCCTTGACGCGGCGGGAGTAGAAGGGCGCTCGCAGGGGCGCTCCAAGTACGGAAGGAAGAAGCAGTGAGCAGGAAGAAGAAGAGGACCGCTGCCGCTTCAGCGCCGGATACGGATCCCCGGTACGGGAGCCAGGCCGTGAAAATGCTTATAGCCAAAGTAATGTGGGACGGGAAGAAGTCGCTGGCCTCCCAAATAGTTTATGAGGCGATGGAGCAGGCCGGCAGGCAGCTTAAGGCCGAACCCCTGGAGGCGCTGGAGAAGGCGATCTCCAATGTCCGGCCTGTGCTTGAGGTCAAGTCCCGCCGGGTGGGAGGAGCCACATACCAGGTGCCGGTGGAGGTCTCCCAGCGCAGGGGTCTTGTCCTGGCCGTGCGATGGATAGTCGGCATCTCAAGGTCAAAGAAGGGAAGGCCTATGGCTACCCGGATGGCCGATGAGTTTGTAGCCGCGGCGCGGGGTGAAGGAGCCGCGGTAAAGAAGAAGGAAGAGACCCACAGGATGGCCGAGGCGAATAAGGCTTTTGCCCATTACAGGTGGTAAAGAGCCGTTGAGCACAGCAGTGGTAGCGGGTAGAAAAAGCAGAAAGAAGATGAAACTCTCTGATATAAGAGATATAGGGATAGTGGCTCACATAGACGCGGGGAAGACAACCGTAAGCGAGCGTATGATATACTATTCCGGGAAGACTTACAAGATGGGCGAGACCCACGAAGGCACTGCTGTAATGGACTGGATGAAACAGGAGCAGGAGCGGGGTATAACCATAACTTCGGCAGCTACAACCTGTAAATGGAAGAACGGGATAATAAATATCATAGATACCCCGGGGCATGTTGATTTTACGGCTGAGGTTGAAAGGTCCCTGAGGGTTCTTGACGGGTGCGTGGTTGTTTTCTGCGGCGTGGGAGGAGTGGAATCCCAGTCAGAGACGGTCTGGAGGCAGGCCGACAGGTACTCCGTTCCCAGAATAACGTTCATAAACAAGCTTGACAGAGTCGGTTCGGATTATATGAGAGTTATTGACGAGATAAAAGAGCGCCTTAAGGCCAACCCCTGCCCGATCCAGATCCCGATAGGGAGCGAGGAGATGTTTGAGGGGGTTGTTGATCTCGTGGAGATGCGCGCCCGCTTTTACACTGATGAGACTGGGAGCAAAGTTGAGACCCGCTCTGTCCCGAAAGAATACCTTGAGGAAGCGGTGAAGATGCGGGGTATGATGATAGAGCAGCTGGCGGAGGTTGATGAAAATATAATGGAGATGTATCTTGAGGAGGAGGAGATTACCGTGGATATCCTCAAGAGCGCCATAAGAAAGGCGACGGTAAGGTTTGATATAGTTCCGGTCCTCTGCGGGGCCGCTCTGAAGAACAAGGGGGTGCAGCTGCTCCTGGACGCGATCGTTGATTACCTTCCTTCACCCCTGGAAGTTCCGCCCGTAACCGGCCTTGACCCTGATACGGGGAACGAGAAGAAGGTAAACCCCGATCCTGACGGACCGCTCGCCGCGCTGGTATTTAAGATAATGACCGATCCTTACGTCGGGCGGCTGGCCTTTGTCCGGGTTTACTCGGGTAGGCTGAAGAAGGGCGAAGCCGTTTACAACCTCAACCTTGGGCGGAGAGAGCGCATATCAAGGATACTTGAGATGCACGCCAATAACAGGATAGACCGGGAGGTTCTTGGCCCCGGAGAGATAGCGGCCCTTGCCGGATCCAGGGAAACCTCAACCGGAGACAGTCTATGCGATGAGAAGGACCGGGTAATACTTGAGGAGATTCATTTTCCCGAGCCGGTTGTATCGGTTGCGATAGAAGCTGCGAATAAGGCCGAGGAGGATAAACTCTCTCTCTCACTGGAAAAACTTCTTTCCGAGGATCCTTCGCTTAACCTTAAAGTTGACCCTGAGAGCGGGCAGGTGATCATAATGGGAATGGGCGAGCTTCATCTGGAAGTGATTGCTACCAGGCTTAAGGAGGAGTTTGGTGTAAGCTGCCGGGTATCCGAGCCGGTCGTTACTTACAAAGAGACGATTACAAGGGCAGTTTCGGTTGAGGAACGGTATGTGAAGCAGACGGGGGGGCGCGGGCAGTTCGGACATGTCGTAATGAATTTTGAACCTATGGGGCTGGGCGAAGGAACGGTTTTTGAATCCCGGGTAAGGGAAGGCAGGATCCCCAAAGAGTTTATTCCCGCCGTCGAAGAAGGCGTGAGGGAGGCCTTGACCAGCGGCCCGATGGGCGGGTTTGAGGTAACCGATATAAAAGCGGTTCTTGAGGACGGCTCCTTCCATGAGGTTGACTCTTCCAAGATTTCTTTTAAAATAGCGGCAGTCAGGGCTGTCAGAAAAGCCCTCGGCAGGGGCAGACCGGTATTTCTTGAGCCGATAATGAAACTTGAGATAATGGTCCCTTCGGAGTACCTTGGGGAGGTCCTTGAGGATATAAGTTCAAGAAGGGGTACGGTAAAAGAGCTGGTTGTACGGCAGGATTACCATATAGTAAGGGCCGCCGCGCCGCTCTCACAGATGTTCGGGTACGCGACTTCTCTAAGGTCGCTGACCCAGGGTCGCGCAACATACAGTATGGAACCGTCTCATTTTGAGCGGGTTCCCAAGCAGATAGCCGAGAAGATGCTCGGTTAAAAAAAGGAGGAATCCAGATGGCAAAGGAAAAATTTCAGAGGACTAAACCGCACCTTAACGTGGGCACTATAGGGCATGTGGACCACGGTAAGACGACGCTCACGGCTGCGATACTAAAGCAC
>SLGR01000029.1 GCA_007136585.1 Candidatus Sumerlaeota bacterium
AGTTATATCCGAAAGACCCCTGCAAGCCCTCATACCCATGCCGCGTACCACGCCTGCCGGGGTTGTTATCTTAACGGGGTCATCCGTTATAAAAACCTCCTCTGAAGGGAGCCAGGTCAGATCGGATGTGTCAATCCGCCTGGAACCCGAAACTATTATAACCTCTCCGCCGGCAAATATCTCCCCCGAACCCCTCCTGTAGAGCCCCTTATCCGCCCGGAGTTCGGTCCTCTCCTCCTCCAATCCTTCCTCCTCATCGTAAAAAAATACCCTCACCCCGGAGCCTTTCACCTTATCTGGGTCCAGGAACTCGGCTGTATCGGCCGAGAGCCTCCAGAGAACCCTTTCCCCTTCGGTCTCCGTCATCTCAAACCCTGATATAACCCTGCCGGGTTCCTCCTCATTTTCATCCGCGGAGTAAAACCCCAGGTCGCTAAGACCGCACCCGGCGAAGAATAATAATACCGGCAGGAGCTTCAGGAAGGGCTTCTTTTCCATCTTCGGTGCATCCATACCCATTGGTCAGGGTGTTTCCTTATAAAATCCTCTATTATCCGGGTATGCCGGGCCGTATCCGTTACGGGATCACCGGTTTTTTCTACAGGATCCATTACCACGACCCTGTGAGTAAGGTCTTTCCTGCGGTAAATAAACCCGGGCAGAACGACGGTTCCCTTAAGCCTTGAGAACTGGGCGCATGCTGTAGGAGTATAGGCCGGGCGGGAAAAAAAATCCACAAAAACGCCGCCGACCTTAGTATCCTGGTCAATAAGTATCCCCAGTATCTCCTTCCTTCTCATAGCTGCGATCATCTTTTTAGTATTGGCCCTTCCCTTCCTGTAAATAGTACTGACACCCCGCCCTGACCTTATTCCTACCAGTATGCGGTTGAGAAAACTGTCCGATATCCTCCGGGCCACAACATTTACCCTGAACCCGGCCATTACCAGGAAGGCACCCATCAGCTCCCAGTTCCCCACGTGGGCCGTAAGATATATAACACCTTTCTTACCGGCGTATTCAGAGAGTATATCCCTACCCTGAAATGAAACCCTTTTTTTCCAGAACTCCGCGCTTCGGAAGTTCAGAAGAGCAAACTCCGCAAGGTTCATCCCGAGGTTCCTGAAAGACCGGTTCCTTATCTCAAGTACCCGGGCGGGGGAAAGCTCCGGCATTGCGCGGGTTATATTCTCTTTAGCCCTCCTTGCGTACCCCCCCGAAAGAAAACATCCCGCAAGACCCAGCAGCCCCCCCAGCTTCAGCGAAACCATATAAGGGGCCGGTACAACAACCGCGAGGAACCCCAGAAGAAATACCGCCAGTAAAAGGTGTCTTAGGACCTTAACAGGCCTGGTTTTCAGGAAACCTTTCAAACCGGAGTCTCCTTTACTTCCGCCGCGGCCGGAGTTCTCCCGCGGTCCTGTATTCCTCCACAACACCTTCCCAGAGGCCGAGCGATTCCAGCAGCACCTCGGCCACCTGGCGCACAGCCCCCCTGCCCCCGGGAAAATCGCTTACGAAATCAGCTGAATCCATAACCTCCCTGACAGCGTCCGAAGGGGCGCACCCTACCCCGGCATACTCCATACACCTCAGGTCCACCAGGTCATCCCCTATATAAAGTGCCTCGGAAGAACCGAGCCCTGCTTCCGAGAGAAGCGATTTCATAAGGGTAAACTTATCGCTGACGCCGTGGTAGGCTCCGTGGACCCCGAGTTCACGGGCCCTTTCTTCCAACTCCTGGGAGGGGCGCCCGGATATCCAGAATACTTTCACCCCCCTTGAGATAAGCGCCTTTATCCCCAGCCGGTCCCTTACGTGCCATACCTTGGGCGATTCGCCTTTTATGAATATTGCGCTCCCGTCCGTCAGGACCCCGTCAACATCCATAAAGACAGCCTTTACGGCTGTAAACCGGGTTCTAAGCGTCGGGGTAAGGCTCTGTCCTTTCACAACCCCGCCTCTATTATATCCCGTTCGTCAACTATCCCCACGGGTCGGCCGCTGCTGTCAATAACAGGGAGGTTGTCAAAGCTGTTCTTCCTAAGGATATCCTTGGCTTCCACCGCGGGGCATTCCGGGGTGAGGGTAACAGGGTCTTTTGTCATTACCTCTTCTATTTTCCTTGTAAGCAGCTCTTCATCTTCCTGGATATGCCGGCGCAGGTCACCGTCTGTAAAGTACCCGACAAGAACCCCCGATGAATCCACTATTGAAGCGGCCCCCGATCTTGCGCTTGTCATTACAAGAAGAGCCTCCTTCACACTCCGCCCTTTCTCCAGAACGGGGTTTACTTTTTTCCTTGCCGCCAGGTCTCCCGCCCTGAGAAGAAGACGCCTCCCAAGTGTACCCCCCGGGTGCCGGGAGGCAAAATCCTCCGGCCTGAACCCTCTCCTCTCAAGAAGAGCCAGGGCCAGCGCGTCACCCACGGCCAGCATCGCGGTAGTTGAGGTGGTCGGGGCCAGATTGAAAGGACAGGCCTCCTTTTCTATATCTATCAGGATAACGGCGTCGCTTCCCGAGGCCAGGGGAGAGTCCTTATCCCCCGTTATCGCTATGATTTTCGCTCCTATATTGCTGACCGCGGAGAGGAAAACATCAATCCCCCCGGTCTTTCCGCTGAAAGAAAGCGCTACAACGACATCATCCCCGGTAAGAACACCTATATCTCCGTGAAGACTCTCGGCTGCATGAAGAAAAAAAGCGGGGGTTCCGGTGGATGAGAGGGTAGCTGCTATCTTGCGTCCGACAAGTCCGGATTTTCCCATTCCAGCGACAGCGACCTTCCCGGAAGACGAGAGTATCACCTCGACAGCCCTGCTGAACCCCTCTCCAAGAAGCCCGGCAAGGCGCTCAAGAGCGGCAGCCTCCTGCCTGAGGACGCGGCGACCGGTATCGGAGCTGTTCACAGAACCGACCTCACCGCAAGGTAAAATACCGCAAGAAAGGCGTATGCCGCCCCCAGAACCTGCAGTATCCACCGGAGAGAGGGGTTCCAGAAACCCGGCAGGGGCCGGCGGCACCTGGCGCAGTACACGCTTTCTTTCTTATTCCCGGCTTTACATTTTGGACATTTCATCTACAAACTCCTCAAACATATTAAAATCCATCTGGGTTGAGCGGTCGCTCAGGGCATCAACGGGGCGTGGATGAACCTCGCAGAAAAACCCGTCGGCCCCTGCGGCGGCCGCCGCCTTTGAAATAGGGATAATAAACTCCCTGCTCCCGCCTGTCTCTCCTGAAGATCCGGCGGGAGACTGCTGTGAATGGGTAGCGTCAAATATAACCGGAAACCCGGATTTTTTCATTATGACCACGGACCTCATATCAACCACAAGATCAGAGTACCCGAAAGATGTTCCCCTCTCGGTGAAAATAACCCCGGAGGCTCCCGTTTCAAGCGCCTTGCGCCCCTGGCGCTCCATTGAGTAAGGGCTCAGGAACTGGCCTTTCTTTATATTTACCGGAAGCAGAGTCCTTCCGGCTGCCTCTATAAGCGGGGTCTGGCGGCATAGAAAGGCCGGGATCTGGAGACAGTCAGCCACCCGGGAAGCGGCTTCGGCCTCTTCACGGCAGTGTATATCGCATATAACGGGAAGCCCGTATTTTTCCTTTACCATACGTATGAGCTTCAGCCCCTCTTCAATCCCGGGACCGCGGAAAGACTCACCGGAACTCCTGTTGGCCTTCTCATAAGAGAGTTTAAGTATAACCTTAACCCCCCGAGATGCCAGCGAGGAAAGAAACCCCGCCGTCTCATCCACCAGGGCGGGGGATTCCATTACGCACGGACCGGCTATAAAAACCGGCCTCCCCGCACCTACTTCAAGGCCTCCGACACTTACACTGCTCACAAGTTTTTCTCCCTGCTGTAATCCGCGCAGGCGGAAACAAACCCCAGAAACAGCCTCTCCGGCGAAGTGGGGCGCGAAGTATACTCCGGGTGGAACTGGCAGGAGAGAAACCACCTTCTCCCCTTAAGCTCTATTATCTCCGTCAGACCGTCAGAACGATCAACCCCGGTAACCTCCACTCCTTTCCGGGACCAGGAATTCAGAACTTTTTCATCAACTCTCAGGCGGCGCCGGCGGCGCGGGGCGGCCATAGGGGCAGCGTAGGATTTTGCAGCAAGGGATCCTTTCTTAACTCTGACAGTGAGAGATCCTCTGCCGGAGGAGGTATCTAACCGGAAGGGGAGCTTCTTTTTCATAACGTTTGAACCGAACTCATCCAGCATGGTCTTAAACCCCAGGCATATACCGAAAAACGGTTTATCGGTTTCCCGGCATATCCTCACGGCCCCGGACCTGTTCTTACCCGTCCTTCCCCCGCTCTCCCCCGCGATTATAAGACCGTCAAGACCCGGGATAACCTCTTCGGGGTTTTTATTATCAAGATCTATGAATACGGGATCAACCATGACCCCCAGAGCGCTCTGGGCGTGTTTAAGAGCTTCGCTGATACTGAGGCAGGAATCACCTGCTCCTGCGCACTCCCCTGATATTCCCACCCTGACCGGGGAGGAAGCTCCGAGCATCCCCT
This sequence comes from Candidatus Sumerlaeota bacterium, assembly GCA_007136585.1. Lineage (GTDB taxonomy): Bacteria > CG03 > SLGR01 > SLGR01 > SLGR01 > SLGR01. Next base: position 4,543 of record SLGR01000029.1, read on the forward strand.
GAAGCATATCCTCCCAGCTTTTCATATCCGCCCGGCGCCTCCTCATTGAAAGGAGCCTGAAAAGCTTGGTATCCACCCCCTGGCGGCGAAGGTGAACGGGGACCTCGTAAACGGTGGCTTTTACATCTCTCTGGTGTATAACGTGATCCTTCCTGACATTACAGAAAAGGCTTATCTTTTGCCGGGCCTCCGGGGAAAGCGGTCTGGGAGACCTTGTCATTACCATATCCGGCTGGATACCTATCTCCCGCAGTTTGGCCACGCTCTGCTGGGTAGGTTTAGTCTTAACCTCCCCGGCGGAATCCACATAGGGGAGAAGCGTCAGGTGTATATACGCGGCGCGATCCCTTCCCACGTCGGTCCTTATCTGACGTATGGCCTCAAGGAAAGGCAGGCTTTCTATATCTCCCACGGTCCCCCCTATCTCAACTATTACCACATCGCTGCGCCGGGAAAAAGAGAGAATCCTGGATTTTATTTCGTCGGTAATATGAGGGATCACCTGAACGGTATGCCCCCCGTACCCGCCGCGCCGCTCCCTCGCTATGACGCTGGAGTATATCCTGCCCGAGGTGAGGCTGCTTTCCCCGGTCATATCCCGTCCGAGAAACCTTTCATAGTGTCCCAGGTCAAGGTCGGCCTCCGCCCCGTCCGACGTAACAAAGACCTCCCCGTGCTCAAACGGGTCCATTCTTCCGGGGTCAACGTTTAAGTAAGGGTCCATCTTTATAAGGTTTACCCGGAGCCCGCACCTTGAGAGGACGCAACCTATTGATGCCGAGGTTATCCCTTTCCCGAGGGACGATACAACCCCCCCCGTTATAAATATATACCTGGTATTCAAACCCGGCGGCCCTCCTTCTCAAAAATACCTCTTACTCTCTCAAGATCTTCCGGGGTATCCACACCAGGGGAATCCGAGGAGGATAAAAAAACCCTTATCCGCATCCCGTTCTCCAGGGCTCTCAGCTGCTCAAGGCGTTCGGATTTCTCCGCCTCGGTGGGCTCAAGAGAATGAAACCTCTCAAGGGACTTGCGGCGCCAGACATAAACCCCCTGGTGGATCAGGTACCGGGAAGCCCCGTACGGGACAGGGCTTCTTGAGAAATAAAGGGCGTAACCTTTCCGGTCTAAAACCGCCTTTACGGCTGAAGAACTCTGAGCCCTTTCCGGATCCGCCCTGAAAGAGGCCGTAAAAACATCAGCAGGCTCGTCCCCGAGGGCCGCTTCAACAAGCCTGTCAACAAAGACCGTATCCATAAGAGGCTCATCCCCCTGAAGGTTCACTACCACCCCGGCTGTGGAAGAAAGCTTCCGGAGGGCGTAAAGAACCCTGTCTGAACCGGAAGCAAGGGTTTCCGGGGTCATTACCGTCTCGGCTCCGGCGGCAGCCGCTGCTGCGGCGACCTCCTCCGAATCGGCTGCAACTACAACCCTCCCGGCTCTTCTCATTTTAACGGCGTTCTTATAGACCCTGGCTATGAGCGGTTCCCCGCATATATCCGCAAGAGGTTTGGCCGGTATTCTTGCTGATCCCAGGCGGGCCGGGATTACCGTAAGTACCGTCAAACCCTTCTCTCCATTTCCGCTATAAGTTCATTTTGGGTGACCGTAGCCGTTCCCAGTTTACCTACAACCACAGCAGCGGCGAAGTTTGCAAGATGAGCAGCCTCCGAGAACCCCAGCCCTCCGGAAAGAGCCAGTGTAAAAACCCCGGATACCGTATCTCCTGCCCCTGTGACATCATAGACCTCCCGGGCCACTGTAGGTATATGTTCCACCCTGCCGTCACTGTAAAAGAGGCTCATCCCCTCCTCCCCTCTTGTTATGAGAATTGTACGGCTCTCAAGCTCTGAGAGAAGACGGCGCCCGGCTTCAAGAAGCGATTCCTCGCCTGTTATCTCAACTCCAAGGGCCGCGCCGGCCTCCGCGGTATTTGGAGTAAGAGAAGTGACCCTGCGGTAATCAAAAAAATGTCCCACCTGAGGGTCCACCACTACAGGAAGCTTCCGGGATTCAGCCTCCGATATAAGAGCCGAGATCAGGGCGGATGAGAGAAGACCTTTACCGTAATCTGATATCACAACCCCGTCGCATTTTTCAACCAGTGTGGAGGATTTACTAATAAGCCGTTCTGTCAGCCGGTCGGAGAGCTCTGACCTGGATTCCCAATCGGCCCTTACGACCTGCTGGTGCTCGGCTATTATGCGGGTCTTGAGACTTGTAGGGCGGTCCCGGTCAAGTATTATCCCGCCGGTATCGGCTCCTGTTGAACGGAGGATCTTAAGAAGCTCCCTCCCGGGAAGATCAGAGCCCACGGCGCTTACCAGGGATATCGCCCCTCCAAGACTCATTATATTCGCGGCGACGTTTCCGGCCCCGCCCGGCATATACTCCTCTTTTGTCACCTCTACAACAGGGACCGGAGCCTCGGGAGAGATGCGGCGCACCCTGCCGGTGACGAACCTGTCCATAATAAGGTCCCCAACCACCAGAATACGCTTTCCTGCGAATCCTCTAACAGCATCAATTAGCTTCATTGTTTCCATAGCTTGATTTAAATTTTCTACAGGACCGGCCTAAAAGCTTCCCGAGCGTTAAATTAGAGGAATTATAAATTATAAGGGAGTAAATTGCAAATCGGCGTATTTGCATTTTTAGAAGGAATAACTTAGTATATTTAAGTGAAAAACCGGCGCGGAGAGGTGTATTAAATTCAAAAATGCTTCACCTGCGGCGGTTTCACCGGAATAAAAAACAAAAGGGACCTTTTACTTTATATGAAAGCTTTATTAACCAAGATAACAGCGGTTTCCGCTGCCATACCGGTTTTCCTGTGCGGGATTTCCCTTGCGGGAGGGGCCGGCAGCTCTTCACTCTACTCTATGACCCAGCCTCCATCAGCCAGGTCATCGGCTCTTTCCGGAGCCTGCACGGCCCTTTCCGGAAGTCTTTCCCTTATGCAGTATAATCCGGCATCTCTCCTTGGAATCCCCGGCTTCTCTATCTCCACATCCTACCAGGCTATCGGGACACGGGAATACCATACCACGGCGATGGCGGGGTTCGGGTTTGAAAACTCCGCCGTTGGAGTGGGGATAAAGTATTACGACACCGGAACCATAAGCATATATGACTCCTACGGGTATGAGGTATCGGGCAGGGGGCAGAGAGATATGATCTTTATGCTCGGGAGCGCTCAGGATTTTGAGTTTATTACAGCCGGGCTGAACCTGAAAATGTTTTTCTCGGAAATATTCGGGGAATCCGCTTTCGGGTTTGCCGGGGACGCAGGATGTCTTTTCCCCCTCTCGCAAGGCCTGGACGCAGGGTTTTCCATACAGAACTTCGGCACCCCGGCCAAATATATTGAAAGGAAAGAGTCCCTCCCCCTTATAATTCGCGGGGCCCTGGCCTACTCCTCAAGTCTCGGGGAAAATGATTATACGGTCTCACTTGATCTTCCGTACTATGTAAATGAGAACCATTTCTTCATAAAGACAGGGGTGGAGTTCCAGGTACACGAGCTTCTGACCCTTATGGCGGGAGGGGTGCTAACCCCCGGAAGCGGTAATGATACGGACAGGAAACTCAGCGCCGGGTGGAGTTTCGGTTCGGAGTCACTGCGTATAGTATACTCAGTTAACCTTGCATCCGATCTTGATTCTCCGCAGCATGTGTCTACGGAGCTGAGATTCTAATGAGCTTAAAAATGAAATTTACTGTTCTTTTTGCGACCGGAGTTGTTTTTCTTTCCACTCTTACAGCAAACTCAGTGGCTGCTGAGGTTCCGGGGATTTTCAGTATGAGCCCCGGAGCTGCCGCTCTTACCGGCCTCTACCCGAGAAATGACAGGCAGGAAAACCTTTTACTCAACCCCGCGGCCACTTCAGATATCCGGCGGAGGGAGTTTACCTTCGGAACAGGTCTGCACACCGGGTTTAACAACTGGTTTTTCGGATATGCCCATCCTACCGAAATGGGCGCCCTCTCTGCAAGGGCATCTTATCTTACGGACCGCTCCGAAGACAACACCTACCTTTTTACCGCAGCGCTGGGGTACGGACTGCCCATATACCAGGATCTCAACCAGACAGGAAGCGCCGGGCTCAGCCTGAAAACCGTCGGGGAAAAACACTCCGGAGAAGACAAGCTCCTTTTTCTCTCCGACGCGGGGTTTATCCATTCCATTTACGGAGATTGGGATATAGGGATAGCTTTTAAAAACATTGGAAACTCCCGCGGAGTGGGGGAACGGCTCACGCACTCGCCCATGACCTTCCAGGTGCTCCTTAGAAGGGAGCTCCATGACGTATACCTGAGCCTGGATGACGCTCTTACAGAAATAAACTTTGCCGTTGCCGCAGAATCACGCCACCGCAGTTCATCGCTCTTAAAACTGGGCCTGGAATCCAGGTTCCGCAATACTTATATCAGGACCGGGTGCAAGGTTGATATGGGAGGGGATAACTGGCTTGGAGTGGGGATTGGAACCAGGTACAGGGACATCGCAATAAATTATACTGTGCTTATGGCAAACGAAATCACCCCCTCGCATTTTATCTCAACGGATTTCCGGTTCGGGGAAGTACTGGAGCCGGAAAGACTCCAGGAGCCCGAGATAGAAAGATTCTACAGGCTCGGAATGAACGAATATTACCAGGGAAACCTGGCCAGAGCCCAGGAGTATTTCCACAAGGTTGAGCAGATAAGGTATGACCACAGGGAAACCAGGGAGTACCTGGAAGAGATATCCAGGGCCATAGCCCTTGTCCGCCAGCGCCAGCCCAAGGAAGATGAGGTAACGGGTATTTCCGAACTTCTGGAAAGGGCCGAGAGGCTCTTTGAAGACGGCAATTACGGATCTGCACTTCAGCATTACTCGGCAGTTTTAATGGTCGACAGGGAGAACGAGAAAGCCCAGTCCAGGATATCCGAGATAAACCAGATCCTTGCCGAACAGGAAGAGAGAGAAAGAGAACTGGCCAGGCAGAGGAGAAGAGCCGCCATAGTTCGGCAGCTGGAGGATTATTACAGCCGCGGACAGAACAGCTACGGCCGCGGGAATTTCTCCGCCGCGCTGGAAACATACGAAGAAGGGATCACATACGCCCGGAGAAACAATATGCCGGCCTGGGTAAGAAGGTTTGAGACCGCCTCGCAGGAGGCCCGGGAAAAGATCGCTGAAGAACATTTTCTCCAGGGACACCAGTACTACCAGAGAAACCTTTTTACGGAAGCACTCCGGGAGTTTGAAAAAGCCGTGGAATACGATCCGGATAAAGATGCGGCAAAAAGAAGAATAACCGAGATCAGATCCAGGATGCGCAGGGAAGATGAACAGGAAGCCGAAAAGCTTTATAACCAGGGGCTTGAAGCCTACAGTGCCGGAGATTATTCCGCGGCTGCGGAGTACTGGACCGAGGCCCTTGAACTTAACCCCGACCTTATAGAGGCCCAGAAGGCCCTTGAAAGGTTACGGGCCCGGGACAGATAGAAATATTTTTTAGTTCAGGGTATACCTGAAACGTCTCGTTCTTCCCTGAATAACGATAAAATTCGGGTTGACAGAAACAATCCTGTTATCACCCACAAACTCATTTATGCCGTAGGTCCGGTCGTTTATTATGGCATAAAGACGCCCGTTCTCGCGCATCACCCCCTGGAACCTTAGTGGAGGCCTGTACTCTGCCGGGGGCTCCCCCGCAAGGAGGCTCTTCTGCTTAATATAATCCTCATCTTCAGAATCTCTAAAGTAAGCCGGGAAATCATCCTCACTCTCTTCAACCTCAATATCAAACTCGCTTAAGAAACGCTGGTATAAGCCGGTGGACTGTATATACTCCAGGGCATCGGTCACAAGACGAGGTCTGGCAGATATATATATTAAGCCCCATAGAAACAGGGCAAGAATTATAAGTTTTCTCATCCGCTGTCACCCTCCGGAACGGGGAGTCTTATCTCAAAAACCGCCCCGCCGGTTTCACTGTTTGAAGCGCTTATAATCCCGCCGAAGCTCTCAACAATATGTTTTACTACTGAGGTTCCTAGGCCTATACCCTTGGGATTAGAGGAGTAAAGCGGCTCAAAAACGTTCTTTAGAGCCTCCGGGGTCAGACCGGGACCGGTATCGGAAACTCTTATAAAGTAATTTTCCTCTTCGGTGAAAGCTTCCACTTTTATCGAACCGCCTTCAGGCATAGCCTGGCAGGAGTTATGGAAAATATACTCAAAAATCTGCTTAAGTCTTCCGGGGTCAAACCTTATTTTCAGGTCACCGCTCTTTTCCAAAAACTTAAGCTCTATATTATCCGGGAGGGATACCGCTTTCGCCGCGTCTTCCGCCGCCTGCCTGATATCAAATTCTCTTATACTAAAAGTGATTTTCCTGGAAAACTCAAGGAGCTCGGTAAGTATCTTGTCAGAAACCTCAACCTCATCGGAAAGGGTCCCTATAAACTCCTTTACATCCGGATCGTCTATCTCAACATAATTCTGCAGGTAAAAGACAGCGTTCTTTATGCTGGCAAGAGGGTTCTTGAGTTCATGCCCGACACCGGAGGAAAGCTTCTTAATTGCGGCAAACCTTTCGGCCCTGAGAAGCTCCTTCTCCGGGGCGGAGTTTCCTCCGCTCTTAAGTGAGAGCAGCTCGTGGTTTACTTTCACGCGCTGAAGGAACTCTTCCGGGAAAAAAGGTTCAATTATAAAATCATCGGCGCCTTCGGATATCAGGTCAGAAGGGCTCTTGCCGCAGAGAGCGATTATACGGATCTGTTCGCGCGCTCCGGATTCACCCGCCTTAACGATGAATCCTTCTTTTCCGCAAGATTCTCCGGAAACCTCTACCGCAACGACCCCCGTAAACCCCCCGTCAATCATCTCAAGGGCATTACCGGTTTCCCGGACCAGGAGCACAGTGTACCCCGCCTCTTCAAGGGCCGGGGTTATCTCCCCGGCCAGCTCTCCTCTTATACCTGCTACAAGTACTTCTCTGCCGCTCATCTGAAAACTCCGTTTAATTACTGCACCGTTCTATCGTCCTATGTATAGGCATTATAGTTTATAGGGCGGTTTCTTTTCAAGTTTCCACCGGAGTCCCAGGAACTTTCACAGACCGGGGAGCTCTTTTTCTATAAGCACAGCCGAGATAGAACCTATGGGAATGCGGCATCTCATCAGGACGGGGATACGCCTTTCGTCATCAGTAACCCATATCTTTAAACTTCCCCTGGCCTTTCTGAATATGCCGTCCTCCTCTCTTATCTCCGGAACAACTATAAGGGTATCAAACCTTCCCGCCGGTACACGTATCCTCTCCCTTCCTTCAACCGTAACCTCAAGAGGCCAGACCTCTCTGCTTGTTCCGACGTCAAAAGTGTACCTGCCTCCAACCTCCAGCTCCTTTGTACGGAGGAAGTAAAAGGAAGAAAGGACATCCTGGATATTTTCGGTAATCTCGAATCTCTCGCCGTTCTCGTATGCATACCCGCTCTCGTGGTCATAGATTATGGCAAGCTGCCTGCTGAAGTTGCCCTCGTTCAGGTCCTGCTCGTACCTAACGGAATGCAGGTGCTGAGCATCAATGTATGACTCAACCAGATCCCGGACCTTGTAAAACGGGTCAAAGTAGGGGGCCGAACGGGCCTGTGTCACTATCCTGTACGTATCCCTGCCGTCAAGCTTGATCTTCTCCCGCACTTCCATATGGGCGTGCCCCCCGGTTATGAACCCCCATCTTACGGCAAAGGTCAGTTTCTCCCCTACTTCCCAGGGCATATTCCGGGTGCGCGCGGGGCCCCCGGCGGCCGGTGCCGCCAGTAAAAGGGAAAGTAAGAGAAAGAGAATTTTCCTATATGACTTTTCTGATATACTCATAGAATTTCCTTTCATCGGAAATAACAGTTTCCATCCGCAGGAATAAACCGTCTATCCCAGACGAGAAAGGTATCCTTGCCGCATCCTTCTCGGTAGTTACCGGGATACACCCTTTTTCTCTGGCCTTTCGGGTTATCCTCTTCAGTTCGGAAACGCTCCACCCGTGGTGATCCCGCCTTATCACCTCATCCTCAAGGAGAGCCCCTGAGCTGATAAGAAGCCTCCGGAAAGCCTCAGGTCTTCCTATCCCGCTGAAAGAGAGCGTCTTCTTCCCCTTAAGGTAATCCGGGGGGTACACGGTATCAGAGTGTATTTTACCGTATCCCGACATCTTTTCGGAGGCCTCAAAAAACAACGGTTCCGGCTTATAATTACTAACAGTATGGCGGATTTTTTTCAACTCTCCGGTAGAAACGCTGTCGGCGCGGTTCAATACAAAGCAGTCGGCCCGGGAAAGAGCAGTCAGGGGTTCCCTGAGCCTTCCCCGCGGAAGAAGTTTCTTCCCCCCGAAAGGGGCTCCGCAGTCAATTACAAGTATATTTATATCTTTTCTTACTTCCAGACTCTGAAACCCGTCATCCAGTATAACAGCCTCCGCACCGGCTTTCGCGGCGGCGATAACCCCCTTGTAGCGGTTCCCGGCTACTATTACTACAGAGGACGGGTTCTTTCTCCTGTGAAGAACGGCTTCATCTCCGTACCTTATGAAATCGTCCGACTCGGTTTCCAGCACCCCCCTGCTTTTTCTCCGGTAACCCCTAAGGACAATAGCCGTCTTAACTTCCAGACCGGCCGCTATCTTTGCCGCAAGCGGGGTCTTGCCGGAACCCCCGGCGGTTATATTACCCACGCTTATGACAGGGAGCGGGGGTTTCCTGGGGCGGGAAAGAACCTTGTGTATAAAAGCCCCCGCCGCGTAAAAGACCGAGAGTATGTTAAGGAGTATCTTCACGGGGAGGTTATGATCTCCGCCGCCTCAAGCAGAGTGGAAGCGGTATGATCGGGGGCGCACCCGGAATCCCTGCTCCCGCGGTCATTTCCTATAAGCACAGTGCCCGCTGAGAGGCTGCGCCCGAAACTCACGTCGGAAAGTTTATCTCCCACAACAAAGCTGGATCCAAGATCTATATTAAGATCCGCAGCGGCGCTGAGCCCCATACCCGTACGGGGTTTCCGGCACGAACAACCGTCATCGGGGTGGTGGGGACAGTGAAGGACCCGGTCCACTATCACTCCTTCCCGGGAAAAGAGCTCAAGCATATACCCGGTAAGACGTCTGTAATCGGCCTCGGAATAATATCCCCGGGCTATCCCTGACTGGTTCGTAACTATTACTATGAGGTACCCCGCTTTCCTTAATAATCTTATACCCTCCAGGGCCCCGGGAAGGATCTCAAATGACTCCTTATCGGAAACATATCCTGTATCCCGGTTTATTGTCCCGTCCCTGTCAATGAATACCGCGCGCCAGCGCCCCTTCCAGAAATTATGGAGCCAGAACCACTCCCGGGGATCTGAACGGACCTTATCCTCCAGCCACTTCATCTGTATACCTGTATTTATAAAATCAGCCTTCAGCGGATCATCACCTGATACAAAATCAAACGGTTTCCCGTACTCGATATGAATCCCGTCTTCGGTATGGCGGCTGGAGGCGGGTATAACCTTAACCCCCGTTTTTCTGTACAGAACCGAGGGAAGATGCGTAGCCCATACCGGGCGCCCCATAAAAGGCACCGGTATCCCGCTCTTTATCCGCTGGTCAACGAGCATATATATATTACCGGACCGGCGGAGCTTTCTAAGCACCTCTTTCAGAGAGTTCCTGTTGCGTATAACCTCTCCCCCGAAAGAGGTGCGGAGGTCCCTGACTATCCTTTCAAAGGCGGGGTTGTGGACCCTTCTGGCAAGAGGGTGGAGTTCTATGCCTGAGACCGCAAGGTTCATCCCTGTTATCTCCCAGTGCCCCAGGTGCCCGGTTACTATTATGCTGCCGCCTTCAAGGTTCCCGGTCCCGGTAGCCCGCACAGCGTCAAAATACCTTCCGGAAGCGTACTTGAGAAGCTCAATAACATTCCGCCCCAGGTTCTCAAATACGGACCTTCCCGTAATGCGGCACCAGGGTTCTCCCCTATCCGGGAATGCTCTCCTTAAGTTCTCCAGGGTTATCCCGCGGCGGCGGGGAAGCAGAAGATAAGCCGCAGATCCGGCAAAGCTCCCCAACCCCAGGGCAGTCTTGCGGGGCAGTACCTCTATGGTTTTCTTAATAAGAATAAGCAATGCGTACAGAAGAAGGTCCGCGGGTCCCATTGTGAAGAAGGGTTTTCGGCTGGTTACGGAAGGCACCTTAACTTACGCCTGCTCTCCCTCCCTGAGCATTATCAGGCGCCTGGACCACCTGCTTGACTTTATCTTTACGATAAGCCCGGCAAGTATCCAGATAAGGATGGAGTTAGG
>SLGR01000028.1 GCA_007136585.1 Candidatus Sumerlaeota bacterium
CCCGCCGCGAGAGCCATCTCCGAGGCTTTCATAAGGGCCCCGTAAAAAAGCACGTTAGTATTGGCAACATAGCCTTTCTTATGCACAGAGTCCATCCAGGTTGAGAGGTTGCTGGTGCTGTAAACAAAGAGGTCTTCGGCAAGTTCCCGGGCGGATAGGTTCTCCAGTTCCTTAACTTTTTCTCTTATATCTTCCCGGGTCCTGAACCCTGCCTCTTCATTCATAACGCTCTCGTATATCCCGGCCAACCTGCTCCTCTCAGCCGCCCTGGTCTGGGTAAAGTACCAGTTCACGGTTTTAAGTATATTCTCAAGGTTCCGGTTAAGGAACTCTTTATCCCCGGTCTCTGTAAAGTACCTGCCCGCTGTTATGGCCAGAAGCGCGTTATTATCAAGAGCAACCTGCGAGGGGTCACGGCTGCCCGCCACAGTGTACCTGGGGCGGTTCCGGTTATCCACCCTGAACACATTAAGAAGGATAAAATCAATCGCCCTGGTTATAAAGCTGCGCATACCGAAGAGCTGGTAATGATAGTTGTAGTAATGCCCTATGTGAAGCGGGGCAAGACCGTCCTGACGGACGTTTCCGAGCATCAGGTCAAGGTTCCCGGATACTCTTTCCCTCATATCTGAGGAGAGCTCGGAAAACCCGCTCAGGAGACCCCATATCCCGAGCGATATATCTCTTGTCCAGAGCTTGAACTTGAACCCGCTGGCGTTGAAACGCCCACGGCTGTCATAAGACCTGTCTATCGACTCCCTTACCCGGGAAAGCGAGTACTCAGCCGCCAGGGAATCCCTGCTCCTTCTGAGGTTTGTGATATTTACCTTTAACCCGGAGGACCGGAGGTACTCAAGGTTCCGGATCATCGTATCTGGATCCCTAACCAGTGTGGAAGCGGAAATGGGAATACCGGCCGACTTAAGTTTCACCGCGCGTTCAATGAGTTTGAGAGGGCTCAGGGCGGAAAGAGAAACGCTGGCGGGGTTTAATTTTGTATCTGAATCGTCAAGCAGGGTCTCGTTTATGACATCTATTATATCGGAGGAGGTAAGCTCACTGCCTCTTAAAGAGTGTATACTGGCAAGGGAAAGGTATACCAGCGTATGCTCTGTAACAGGCAGGTTTTCCTTATTCAACCTGCTGAGCCTGTAGGCGTGTCCCAGAAGTATCTCGGGAAACTCGGGATACTCCCTGCCAAGGTAAGCGAGCAAGGGGCTCTCCGGGTCAAGTTTAGGAGCTTCCGGAGAAAGGAATTTATTGTTTATAACACTTATAAGATCGCCGGGCGCGATCCTCCTGCCGTCAAGTTTCATATCCCCTATCTGCTTAAGCCAGCCGTAATACACGTCTTCCGCTGTCCTAAGAGTATCCTTCCTCCTTCTCCGAACCCGGGAAAGAGCAAGGGTGAAGAGCCCGAAAGTAAGCAGGCCCAGGAGCACAGACCCGGCCTGTTTTGCCGCCCGGAGGAGGCTCTCAGCCCGTAACGCGGCCTCCTCCTCCTGGCGGAGTCTTCCTATCTCCCCCTGAAGGGCATCTATCTCTCTATTAATTTCATTTATAACCCAGCTTACGGACCTCTCGGCCTCGTAAATATCAAGTAGAGTTTCATCCAGCACTGCATTGGAAAGCTCAAGGTACCTGACCGCTGAGGGGCTGAACCCTCTCTCAATTATCAGTTCGTAAATTCTCCCCTGCGCCTCATCTATCCGTTCCTCAAGTTCCTTAAGATCGCCAAAGAACTCCCGCATCCCGTCAGACTTATCTTCAAGGCGTTCTATCCTCTCCAGAAGGTTCTCAACGGTTAACTCTTCCTCCGGAATCTCATATTTTGTCTCTTCCCTGGCCTCCGAGGCTGATTCTCTGAACTTCGCTTTCAACTCCGTTATATCTTCATCAATGGCCCGCATCTCCCGTTCAATCTCTCCGAGAACCCTGTTCTCCTCCTGCAGTAACCGAAGGGCCTCTCTCTCTTCGGAGAGATCCGCCGCCCTCTCAATCACTTCCGCCGTATCAAGGACCATGCGGGACTCAACCCTCTCGGCAGCATCGCGGGTCTCGTAAAAAGACATAAATTTTTCTGCCAATTCCATCGGGTTTACATCCTGTCCGTCTGTTCGACCGAGCCAGGTAGTATCCCGGGATACCTCACCGGTTTCAATGTGTTCCTCAAGGGCCCTATTTACCTGGAAATCCGTAAGTTTCCTTTCCTCAAGATGGGTATGCACACCGGAAGTATTCCCGGTTAACCCCGCGTACCCCAGAACATCCCCGGGGCGGACCTCCAGAAGTTCGCCTCTCTCGGCTGCCTCCCTTATCTCCCCGTCCAGCCTTGACTTATGACCGTAAATTACAACCCTGTCGTTATCCATATCATATACCAGGACGTACTTTCCCAAAGAGCTGTGACGGGCGCCTTCCAGGACAACCCCGTGAGTGGCCGAGACTACCGGGTCCCCGTACCGGTGAGTGATATCTACCCCCCTGTGGTAATCGGTGCTGTATCTATCAGGGTCATCAACCGCCCTGCGGGTACCGTAACCGTCGCTGATAAAGTTCCTTCCCACAAGGAAGGGAAGGGTGTAGGAAAAATCCTCCAGTGTATCATAAGTCCGGGTTAAATCCTCTCCCCGGGCTTTCAGCGCATCAAAGAGAGAACTCTCTTCAAACTCCGGGTTTACTTCTAAAAGAAAATCCTTTACAAGATCCGGTTCAGTGGAAATATTTTCCAGGTATTCCAGGGCCGCCTCAGCATCCTGCCTGTAGGTTATCTCATCAGCCCGGCTCTCAAACTCCTGCATCCTGGACTCCAGGTCAGAAACAAGCTTTTCGGCTATAGCGTTAAAGAATACAGGCTGGGCCCACTCCGGAATATTCTCCATTATCTCCGGGGCGGCATAAGCCGGGATCCCGGCGGCTATATCCCCCAGCTGCTTCCATTCTTCAACCTCATCTAGCCGCTCAATATCCAGCTCTTTAGAGAGCTCAGATTCGACTTCCTGTAATTCAACCAGCTCCATCCTCCCTGACTCTCTGTCAAACATTAAGGCCCCTTCAGGAAGGACCACGAACCATCTATCCTCCTGCTCTATAAGTTCCACCGGCTCTTCTTCAATTACAGGATCTTCCGGATCAGCCCTGTCTACTTCAATCACCCATTCGGGGATCTCACGGTCAAAATCCTCAATAAATTTTTCTTCTACGGTCTCAACGGTCTCCTCCGGAGAAAACACGGCGGATTGAATATTTCTGCCGGCAGCGTCTACCGCGTTATACGTAAGGGTCAGGGCTGTAATTACTATGAAAATGTATCTTAAAATATTTCTGGCCCGCGACCAGAGAGCGCTTAGACTGGGAAGTTCTGCCCTGGGGGCCTCTTCCGGAGCGATATCCTCAGCCGGATCGGAGACTTCCGGGGCCTCAACTACAGTCGTATCTTCCGGTACCGGTTCAGTTTCCGGCGCCCGTTCCTGGATATCCCTTGCGGTCCTGCGGGAGATAACCCCTGATATATGCCTTCCCCCGATGAGCGCCGCACCGGCAAAGAGAACCGCCGCCGAACCCAGCATCCCCGCTGCCCCGGAAGCAAATACCAGGCCGGTTATACCGCCTACAGCAATTACCGCCCCGGCCGCAGGCACGCGGTTACGGCTTATAAACCTCAGTACGCGGGAGACCGCGGTCATGCGGCGCCTCACGGGAAGCTCCATCTCTTCATCCCCGGCAAGAGCACTCTCAAACCTCTCATCCAGGACACGGTTCATCTCCTCCAGGGTCTCAACACGCCCGGACTCCGAGGCAGTCTCGCCAAGCATCACCGTAAGTTCGGGGGAATACCCGAATATGATCTGCACCCTGTAGAGGTCTCCTTCAGAGAGCAGTTCGGCTATAAGCTCACCGGGGTCAAGACCCCGTTCACGGCTGCTGAAGAGACCGCTTCTTTCAACCTGGCTTCTCACCGCATCGGGGCTGTAGAGGATCCGCGTACCCGCGGACTCCGCTACACCGAGAACTCCAAGCCCCAGCTCTTCCGAAAGTTTCC
>SLGR01000203.1 GCA_007136585.1 Candidatus Sumerlaeota bacterium
CAACCTCTTCCAACGTATATATCTTCTTCCAGAACCAGGGGAGAAGACGGGCTTCCGGCTCCAAGGTCATATATGTTTTTTACAGTTCCTCCTCCCGTATCTAATTCAAAGAGTTTGCCGGATAAAGTAAAGACAAAACCGCTGCCGCCTTCCATATCAAGAACGGGAGTGGATATTATCTCATAACCCAGAGACTGTTTACCTTTTTCATCACCGCTGCTTAAATCAAAAGCGTAAACATTACCGGCCCTGTCCGCGGTGATAACTATACCCTCGGCAATAACCGGAGACGCAGCCGCCGGGTTCCCCATATCATACGCCCATATCTTTTCAGGTAAAGGATCATAAAACCACTGCCTGCTGTTGGATGTCCTGGAATTATCTCCTAAAAATACCGGCCAGTCAGCCCGGGAAACACCTCCGGAAAAGGTAATAATTACAAGCATAAAAATAATCCCGAGGCTTACATTACATTCATTACATTTTATTCTGTTTTTATTTTCTATTCTCATATCCTTACGGCCCTATATTAATCGCGTGAAACCGGCCGTCCGCCGTACCTACCATACATCTCAGTTTACCGGTGGCGCCATCAGTTCCTATTACAAAATTGGAAGTTACCGCTGCGCCCAGGAAAACGGGGAACCCTTCCCTTATGCTTTCTCCGTCATGAACAGAGACGGCGTAAAAGTATCCCCTGCTGTCCCCGAAATAAATATAGTCTTCCCCTTCTCCTATGCCTATAAGCGGATGATTTCCCCTAAGCATAACGGGAACTGTCCTGACCGCCCCTTCAGCCTGGAACGGCTCGTCCCAGATAAGTGTGCCTGTCAACTTATCAAGGGCATAGAGCCTTCCCGCCTCGTTTCCGAAATAAAGGCTGTCCCCGTAAAGGCATTTCCAAATATTAGTCCTGACGGGGGCGCCCGTATCAAAAGCCCCATCAGGGTGGCCGGGCCTGTTTCTCCAGCCTTCAGGAATAGTGGAGAGGTTTCCCGCAGTCCTGCAATAAACCTTTCCGTCATCCGAACCTATAAAAAGGAAGTTCGTCTCCCTTGCGCTGTCATATCTTCCGGAATCAACTATAGGGCTCGTATATATGCTCTCTGCTGAAGTAAAATTAGAAGTAACCGTTCCGTCCTGAAGCTGAAGCCGGTAAACGTTTCCGCTTTCCGATGAAGCCCAGAGAGCGCTCACACCTCTCCAGTCTTCCACAACAGCCGGGGCACCCGTAAGATCCCCCGATAATTGTCCGCTGAAACCGGGAATATCATCTCCTGTCTCCGGATCCATCTTATACACTATTCCCTCTGAGTTTACAGCATAAAGATAATTGCCGGGGAAAACAACTGCATTAACCCGGCCCCCAAGATGGCGTTTCCATTCCGGGATTCCGTCGTTTTTGCGGAGACTGTGAACATACCCGCCGGCATCTCCGAAGTAGACACTGTCGTTCACCTGTGTTATTCCTGTCTGAACTTTTCCTTCCGCATCGTAAGTCCAGAGAGCTGCGCCCTCATTTGAAACAGCCCTTACCCTGCCGTCATCCGAACCGGAAAAAGCTTTTCCCGAAAGAAAATCATACTCCGGAACTGCTCTAATCGGAAGCTCGCTATCGTCAACCGGATCCCAATCAAAGTTAGCTTCCTTTACCGGTTCAATGTCCGGAGTGATGACCCGGGGTCTCTCCGATACAGACTGCCTGATTCCGGTAAAATCTTCAACAATTGAGGTATCTCCAAAAACTTCTATTTCAGCCCTGAAGGAAATACTGTCATAGCTTGATGAACTAAGTTTAACTCCAATAAAAAAGATCCTGGTTTCACCCGGTTGTATGACCGCATTCTCTTTGAATTCTTCGGAAACCTGCACTACCTGTTTTCCTTCCACTATATCAAACTCTTCTGAATATACATTGCCTATCATAATATCAAGATTCGGTTCATACATAACCGTGTTATCGGCGTCGGCGGTGTTTTCCGCTATAAACATTTTATCAAAAAGTTCCCGGGCCTGAATCGTATCCAGAGCAGATTCTCCATCGTCAAAATAAATACTGACCTCGTCAATACGTACAGAGTTATATCCTGCCGGGGAGGTATTGGAAAGCTCAAGTATGAATAAGGCTATTTCAGAGGAAGCATTGGCCTTTTTGTGCGAAGGGACTTCAAGCAAGGCTTCGGATAAATGTACTGAAGCGTCGTAAATGAGGTTTTCCGATATTACAGGCGGCGCCGCCCCGGTATCATCGTCAGTATTTATTATCATAACATACTCCGCCCCGTCAACAAGAATATTTCCGTCAATATCACTTTCAATTATTCCCTTTATTACACCATGCTGACGGTCAAGATCGGAAAGAACAATACCTTTTTCAGAAAGGCGGTATATATGGGGAGAATTACCGTCAGGCGCCCCGCCGCTTCTCACCAGGACAGCGGTATCTGTCCAACCGGAGGTTGAATCCTGGCCCAGTTCAACTTCTATCATAAAGTTTCCGGGCAGTACCTGCCCGCTCTGGGGGTAATAAAGGGTATTATCGGGAACCTCACCGGAATTGTTCCTGGCAAACGGGGTAGGCATATCAAAAACCCTGAAATCTTCCGAGTTCAGGAGCGTATCCTCACCCTCCTGCGGGTGACGCCCGATACTTTTTCCCGCAGCGACCCCACCGGGTGCTCCGTGGGGATAGGGATCTCTGGAGGCAGTGTTCTTATAGTAGACGGGATTTCCGGGGGTCTCCCAGCTGACCCTGTCAACAACCCTGCCGTCTCCGTCTTCAAGAACAATATAATCCCCATCTGCCGCAAGCCCGCCGGAAAAGCGGTCCTCATAAGAGATTCCTTCCGAATCCAGCGACCCGGAAACAACTCCCGTAAAACTGTACGGGGGTATTATCCTGTCAATAACAAAAGCATCTCCATTGGAGTTTCTCAGGGACCATCCGCTAAGTGATACGGTTGAATCCGTGGTATTGTAAAGTTCAATGTACTCAAAAAGGCCTCCGGAATAAGAGACCTCGTTTATTTTTATATCTCCCGGAATATGGTTAGGCTGATCCGGACTGGGGGAAGGCCTTACTTCAAACCAGGGGCTCTTGTCATAAATCCGGGCAAAAGAATTACCGGGAGAAATACCGGACGGCCACTGGACCCCGTCAACCGGAGCGCCGGAATTATGGCGGAACCTTATATGATGCGAGGATTCCGGGTCCACGTTTCCAATATTTATCAGCATCCGGCCGCCCTGGGCTATCTCCTCCGCGGGATCCGCTTTCCATAGCAGGGTTTCTTCCCCCGGATTGTTTATGGTACCCTGGTTATAATAAAGGCTCCAGTTTCCTATATTCTGGTCAATGCTGCGTCCGCTGAGCAGTTCAACCCAGTTATCTCCTTCCCCGCTTACATATATTTCATTTATCCATATATTCTCCTCCTGGGGCATAACCATAACCGAATTGGATATGCCGGAAATGTTCCCTCTCTCATCATTTGTTCTTATGGCAAAATAATAGGTTGTTCCGGGATCAAGCCCGTAAACGGTCCCTGTCTCGGCCTCACCCGGCTGGGAGTGGCCCCACTCCTGTTCAAAGACCTGGGCCATATCCCAGGTGTTTTCTGTAATAAAATCATTCTGACTGTATCTCACCTCGTAATGCCGCGTCTGGTGCCACCCGGGCTCGTAGGCTTCTATCCCCGCAGCAGTCCAGTTAAGGGACACGTGCCCCTTTGCCTCACCCGGCTGGGCAAAGAGGTCATCTACCGCATAGGGTATCGGAAGCCAGTTTATGCTCCATTCCTCCAGCACAGGAGTACCCGTTATATACTCGAGCGACGCTTCTAAGGATATCTCCCTGTAAACCTCCGTATCCAGCCCGGTTATATCCACCGGCCCGGAGGTGAATCCCGCCTCGTTCCCCGGAAGCGCGCTGTCGGGGACCAGAGTTCTTAAACCTGTACCGGGGTCGGTGTAATGAAGGCTCACCTTCACCGTCCCTCCTGTCTGGTCGGCGCTCCAGTTAAACTCATCCC
>SLGR01000141.1 GCA_007136585.1 Candidatus Sumerlaeota bacterium
ACCGTTGCAAAATTATTGTGATAAAGGTAAAAATATTTTTTCTGATATTTTTTAACTAGGTCCCGTCTTGGTGCCGGGACTTTATCTAAATCTTTAATATATTCCCTTCTTGCGGTATATTCAAGACGCCCCGAATGCCTATAGGCAATACCGGCGATATTATCAAAAGACTTTCCCCGGGAATAATGCTCTATTAACTCGGAAAAAGTAATTTCCCCTTCCCCTATTACTACTACATCAATATTTATAGAATCAAAATCTTCGGGTTTAAAAGTCGCGTGATGACCGCCTATAACAGTCAATATATTTTTATCAAATGCTTTGATCACTCCCATCATCTTTTTTACTTCTTCAACCTGAACGGTCAAACTTGTCACCCCGACAACATCAGGTTTAAAATTATATAGAGTTTGCCGCAGATTATCTTCAATACGTAAATCAAGTATCTTGACTTCATGCTGCGGAATGCAGGCAGCTAAAATTTCCAGACCAAGCGGTTCCGCTCTAATTATGGGATCGTACCCTACAATACTTGGATTATCCCCGGGTTTTATTAGCAGTACTCTCATTACGGCAACCTCGCCACATCTACCCAGTTAAGATAATTGCTTGTTACTTTTACCGTCAGTGGCAGATATTTAAAAAAAAGTTTTTTATATTTCCATACTCTTTTGGGAAAAGTTTTCTTATAATGGTTATTTAGTTCGGTATATATCCAGGATAATCCGTCTTTCAGCTCTTCCGGGCTCATCTGCATTGGCTTGAAATTACAGTTATACCAGGAATATTTTGACCAGTCATAATTATTAATTCTTCCTTCCTTTTCCATTTTTTTAAAAAGTTCCGTTCCCGGATAAGGGGTTAGCAGATAAAGGATAGAATCATCCAGATCTACCTCTTTTATCATATTTAATGTATTTTCAAAGACCGACTTATCATCCGTATCAAAACCAAACATAAAAAAGCCGTCGGTCATTATATTCCGTTTTGAAAGCTTATGAACAAGTTCCTTGTAATTATCAACCCTATTCTGATATATCCCCGCTTTATCCAGGGTTTTCTGATTAACAGACTGAAAACCCACTGCAGCAGCAAAACAGCCTGCTTCCTGAAGCTTATCAAGAAGTTCTTCATCCCGCCCAATTATAGAAGGAGCCTGGATTATAAAATATTTATTCAGGGGAGCAATAGCATCCAATACTTTTTTTGCGTAATCAAAATTCACAAAAAGATTGTCATCGACAATAAACAGGTATTTACCTTTAATTCTCTTGATATCCTCAACGACTCTTTCAATCTCTTTCTGTTTTCTGTACTTACCCCAGGGAACAGACTGAAGATAACAATATTCACAGCTGTTTGGACATCCCCGGGTTATCTGGACCGGATTTGCAAAATATTTTTTCTGAGGCATCAAATCCCTTCTGGGAAGGGGGACTTCTGAGAGATCTCTAAGATACCCGCCGTTATATATTTGTTTAAGGCTACCAGTATCATAATCATTAAGAAGTTCTTTCCAGACCGGTTCAGCTTCACCGGTAACAACAATATCCGCATATTTTAAACACTCCCGGGGCATAAGAGAGGGGTGTATTCCCCCCAAAACAGTTTTAACCCCTAAATCTCTGAATCTTTCAGATATATTATACGCTGACAAAGAAGTAAAAGTAACTGTTGTTATACCCACAATATCCCAATCCGGGGAATAGACAATTTCCTCAACATCTTCATCAATAATTTTTACCTCATGACCTTCGGAAAGCGCAGCAATAATGGCAAGGTTAAGAGGAGGTGTTCGATGGAGGTCTTTATATTTATAAGCATCCCCTTCCACAAACCATTTTGGTTTTATAAGAAGTATTTTCATTATAACGCCCCTCTTTCAAGCAGCCTGTTATGAATGAAATAAAGCATAACAATATAGTAGACAAAGTAAGTTATGAAGTAAGGACCTTCTCTCCATTTTTTTCTTAAAACCCAGTAAGCGCCAAAAGCAGACCCGATAAAAGAGAAAATATAAAGTGAACCGATTCCCAGTATAAGCGGAACGCTGAAATAAGCCGCAACTGTCAGTATTGCTATCACCCTCCGGGATGCCCGTTCACTCATCATAGTAGGGATAGATTTTATCCCGGCTTCCATATCGCTCTGGCGGTCTTTTATATAGATCATATTTATAGAGGTAATAAAAACCGCCCCGATAGCAAGAGCCAGCCGGGGTGGAAAAAGCGAAAGGGTTTCAAACCCGGCTATAATTCCAAAACCGGCAGCAATAGCAATAAGCCCGTTAAAAGCAATAATAGCTGTATTTAAAGGGAAAAACCTTTTAAGCCGGATTGGCGGCATAGAATAAAGGGTATAGAAGACCTGAAAGATAAAAATCAGCATTAAGGGGAATAAGCCTGCCGGGAGGCTTAAAAGAAGTGAAGCGCCGAAACAGAAATAACCCCACCTGCGGTAAATACTCTCTGAAACCGAACCGGATGAAAGGGGGCGTGAGGGGTTTGTAAGCCTGTCCCCGTCAAGGTCATAAAAATCATTCAAAACGCAGGCCGTCTGGAACGCTAATATTATTGCCGCGGCAAGTGATATTATTCTCAACCCGTATATTTCAATGCATCCCCTCAAACCCAGCTGCCAGCAGGCTATAAGGGTCCCGCCAATTACCAGCCCGGAATAATGCACCGAACGATAGGGCCTTATGTTTTTTATCAGCACTTTAAGGTTTTTCATCTTTGAGGCCCTCTCTCCTGCTGCCCCTCTCTTCTCTCCCGGGACCTTTCCACCCCCGAACGGGCTTTATCCGCGGCCTCTCTAACCTGCGGGTTTCTGTCCCTGGCAGCCCTGCCTGCGGCGCGGTCTATGCTGTTTAGGGTATCCTCATCCGGATCTTCGGATTCCAGTATCTCCGTAAGAGCATCCAGCGCTGCTTCCCTTACCCGGGAAACCCGTGACCTTCCGGCCTTTTCTATCAGTTTTTCCATCGCTTCTTCCCTGCCGGAACGTCCAAGCGCCCTGACCGCTGCGGAACCGACAAGTTCGTCCTCTCCGCCTGCGGCTTCGGAGAGGGCTTCTATCACGGATTCACCGCGGAAACCTCCAAGCGCCTGTGCAGCCATAACCCTTACCGCCGGGCTGGGATCTTCCTTAAGCGCCCTTATCAGCGGCCTGACAGCCTCTTCCGAACCCAGCCGCCCCAGAGAGACCGCTGCGTTTACCCGTACCCCAGCGGACTCATCCCCGAGAAGTTCTACCAGATAAGGCACCGATTCCCTGTCAAGCTCATTACCCAGGCGCTGGGCCTCTCTCATCCTTACCGCGGGTTCGGTACTCCCAAGCAGCTCATACCCCGCATTTGCCGCTCCCGCCAAAAAAAGAATTAAAAGGGGTCGGACTATAACTTTATAACTTATTGAACCCATTTTAAGCATTGTGAACTTCCTATTAAGTATTCTTCTATTTATCTTCATTTTTCTTTTTCTTCCGGCATACTATTCCGCAGATCCAGAGCGCAGATACTGCAATACCTATACATTATTGTTACTGAATCTGCGGAATACTATCTTTCAGCAGTTAAAGAAGTGGTATTTTATTCCAGAAGGACAGGTATAAGAAACCTGGGCTCCTTTTCGGTCTGGAGCCTTGGTTTATAGGTAAGAAATGCTGCCACAGTCAGCAGAAAGGCTATTCCGGGAAAAACCGGAATACTGCCAAGGTGTCGTGCGTTAAGCCTTGGGAGGAGTTCCCTCTCGCTCATAGCCATTGAAGGGGTAATGTAGGGAAGAGAAAGTTTTGAGTTGCTTACCAGGCCGAGATCGTTAACCTCGGGGCTTCTCCAGCGGGCCACGCCCGGAGGAGAAAACATCGCGTAAAACCTTGAAAAAGTGGTCTCCTGAAAACCCGGGTGAACACCCTCCACCCTTCTGTTCATCGAGTCCCGGCCGTCAAACCTTACAAAAGGGCTTCCGGGTCCGTAGGCCCGGC
>SLGR01000040.1 GCA_007136585.1 Candidatus Sumerlaeota bacterium
CCCCGCCGGCACGGTTTTCCTCATTCTCGCCTCCGGCTCCGAGGGGTTCCGTCCGTAGGACGGAGCCAACCCGGAAACCCGTACCGCCGGGGACTGCCAGGATATTTTTATTCCTTTTTCTAAGTTTATACTCATACGGCGTTTTGCCTGGATCTATTCCTGTGATGCGCTACGGTCCCATTTTGCGTTATATTATACCCGTATTGCGTACCGGCTAAAGTTGACACGGTACGGGATTTTAATATCATAAATAATGTTATTAGTCAACGAGGTTTTTCTAATTTTGAGGGCTGAGAACAAATCCGGCCTGATATTTTAAGGAGTCTAAGATGAGAGTTGAAATTGACGAAGTTGCCTGCATAGGGTGTGGGCTCTGTCCCCAGATCGCCCCCGGTGTCTTCCAGATGGAAGGGGAGATAGCGGAAGTTATCGTAAACGCGGTCCCGGAAGATGAGGAAGAGGAAGTCCAGCAGGCCGCCGAGAGCTGTCCCACGGAGGCTATACTAACAGATTAATGAGAGATCCGGCTCTGCTCTGGGGGCCGGAAAATAAGGGCGCGGCGCGGTGCCGGCTCTGCTCTCACAGGTGTCGTATACCCGAATCCGGTCGCGGGGTATGCCGCGTGCGGGTAAACGATGCGGGGAAACTCTATACCCTTAACTACGGGCGTGCCGTATCCGCGGGGTGCGACCCTGTTGAAAAGAAGCCCCTCTATCATTTCCTGCCGGGCACGTTAACTTACTCCGTAGCGGCTGCCGGGTGTAATTTCAGGTGCGGTTTCTGCCAGAACTGGGAGATATCACAGTCAGACGGATCGGATCTCCTTTCCGGTTCCCTTAACCTTTCCCCTGAGAAGATAGTAAGTAAGGCCATTTCTTCCGGAGCTCAAAGCATCTCCTATACCTACAGCGAACCAACGGTTTTCTTTGAATACGCCCTGGATACCGCCCGGGAGGGCTCCCGGGAAGGGCTGAAAAATATTTTTGTAACAAACGGTTTTATGACCCCGGAGGCGTTGGAGATGATAACCCCTTTTCTTGATGCGGCCAGCGTTGACCTTAAGTTTTTCTCCGATAACTCCTACAGGGATATCTGCGGGGGAAGGCTCGAGCCGGTGCTTAATACACTGCGTATTATGAAAGAATCGGGGATCCGGCTGGAAGTTACCACGCTTATTATTCCTGAACTCAATGACTCCGAGAGCGAACTCAGCGATATATCCGGGTTCATAGCCGGGCTCGGACCCGAAGTCCCCTGGCATATTTCAAGGTTTTTCCCGTGTTACAGGTTCACTGATTCGCCTCCGACTCCGTCTGAAACTGTGAAGAAGGCGGCGGATATAGGAGCCCGGGCCGGGCTCAGATACGTATATCCCGGAAATGTTTCCTGGGATACCGATACGCGCTGCCCCGGTTGCGGGGCTTCGGTTATAAGAAGAACCGGGTACAGTGTTTCGGAGATAAAAATAAACCCTGAAGGAAGGTGCATGCTTTGTGGAGCAGGGACGGATGTGAAAATGTGAATTTTCCTACAGGGAGAGAGCTGTGAGATCCTGCGGTATCAGAACTTTCCCGGAAAAGTTTCTCCTAATCTCGGTTTTTATCTCTTCCGTACTGAAATCAAACCTGCCGGAGAAATGCGCGGGGATAAGCTTTTTAACAGAAGCCTCTGCCGCTATTTTTCCCAGCGCCAGGGAAGAGGTATGAGTCTTATCCAGGGCTTCGCATTCCGCGGAGAACCTTGAAGGAGCAAGGCAGTCGTGTATAAGCATCTCCGCCCCCCGGAATACTGAATAAGCTTCCGGAATCGGTCCCGTATCGGAAGTAAATACAATCTTTTTCCCGTTGACGTTTATTATGATACCGTGAGAATCTGCGGTATGCCTGGTCTTGAAAAAATCCATTTTCATATCAAGTATACGCATCCCCGTAGAGGCCGGAATAAAATCCGCCTCCAGTCCGAAGAGTTCAAGAAGTTTACGAGCCATTGGAAGAAGACCCTCCGGAAGTATTATTTCCGGGGAGCTGCCGGAGGGTTCAAGGGAATGCAGCAGGGAAGGAAGACCGTAGATATGGTCCGGATGACCGTGCGAGATATATACGCACCCCAGGGTCTCCGGAGGGATATTCATGCGGGCCAGCTTGTGCATGGGGCTTCCGGGACAGTCCAGAAGAACCGCCCCGGCGGAGCTCCTGAGCGCAACAGCCGTATTGTCCCTTCCTGCATCCGGCTCCGCGGCACCCGTTCCCAGGAAGAAAATATCTGTTCTGTTCATCTCCGGCTCCTTTCTTATAGGCTTAAAAACACGGCACTTCGGAAGTTCTTGTTCCAGGATCCTTCGAAGTTATTTCTGCTATTATAGTATATAAAATCGCTTGCCGGCAAAACCGTTGCATATCAGTTATCCTTTTTTCTCCGGAATACTATTGGGGATTATTGATTGACACGCATAAATTATCTATCTAAAATATTCTTAAAGAGGCGGAAGAAAAAAAACAGTTGCCGGCGCAGATCCGGAGAATGAGCAAGGCTGCAGTTCGGATGTCGGCGCTGAGATAAAGGAATGAGAAAAAAAAGAAAAAGACTTTTCCCGGCAAAGAAATCAAATAACCTGGTCAAAGGGGCCCGCGAGCTCATGAATATGGAGTACGGCGGGATTGATTTTCAGAACGAGGCAGAAAAAATCAGGACGCTTTCCGGCTCCTCCTATGTCTTAATAATTACCTATGAAAAAGATGACACTGAGGCTGTGATAAGGGGCACTGCCGGGGATCCGTCCGGGCTAAAACGCGCAGGCGATTCCCTGGGGTATTCGCTGAGGAGAAAGGTTTTCAGGGGACCCGGAAAAAAGAAAAGGAGATTTAAGAGCGGGGTCCTGGTTCGTGTAAAAACCTTTTATGAGTGTCTGGGGAGAAAAATATCCAGGAAAGAATCTTCGGTTATTCATAAGGTCCTTGATATTGAGAGCCTTTACCTCATAGAACTCTCCTGCGAAGACCGCCATCCAATCGGCTGTATAGTATTTGTCTCTTCTGTCCGTGATAAGCTTAAGAACAGGGAAGCCCTGCAGCAGCATGCTGTTCATCTCAGTAATATACTCATGCGGCAGAGAGCCGAGAAGAAGGCGGCCCTTAGCGAAGCCAGGCTCGCCGGTATACTTGAAAATATCAATGATGTTATCTGGTCCGCCTCCTGGCCGGATTACGGAATACTTTTCTTAAGCCCCTCCGCTGAGCGGGTATTCGGCAGGCCCCTGGAAGAGCTGAAGAAGTCACGTATGATGTGGGCGGATTATATCCATCCAGAGGACAGGTACGTGCTGGTAAGTTCGGCAGAACAGCTTCTTTCCGGAGGGAGCTCCAGTAACGAGTACAGGGTTATAAAGCCAGAAGGCGGTTATCTATGGGTATGGGATTCCTGCCGCCTTATACGGGATGAAGGGGGTAAACCGGTAAGAGTAGACGGTAATATAAAGGATATAACGACAAGAAAAAAGGCTGAGATAGCTTTAAGGGAGAGTGAGAGGTATAACCGCACCATAGTGGAAATTATACCTGATATGATAATCCGCACGGACCGAAGCGGCAGGTACCTTGATGTGATAGTTTCCAATGACTATAAACTGGCGCGCCCCAGGGAGGAGCTCATAGGAAAGAGGGTGGACGAGGTTTTCCCTCCTGAAGATGCCGCGCGTATCCTGCAAAGCATAAATGAAAGCATAGATACCGGGTCTCTTCAGGAAGTAGAATACCGGCTGCAGGTTCCCGCGGGAAACCTCTGGTTTGAGGCCCGGATAATGTCTTCAGGAGATGATGAGGCCTTTGCCCTTGTACGGGATATAACCGAAGAGAAGGTATCCGAGAGTCGGCTCAGGAAGAACCTGCGGTACAGTAATATGCTGGCCGGGCTTTCCTCGGCGGCTGTTTCCGCCACCGAACTTGACAGCTTCATTGAAGAGAGCCTGGAAAAAATAGGAGTGACGGC
>SLGR01000065.1 GCA_007136585.1 Candidatus Sumerlaeota bacterium
TCTTGAGAACCCGGACTCCCGGTGGAGCGGGCTCTCTCTCCACTACCTTGCAGAAATTTACCTTCTATTTCAGAGTCCCGGAAAGGCCTCCGAGGTTAACGAGATAATAATAGAAAACTTTGAAGAGACCCCTTACTATGAACGCGCTTTCTACAGGCGTTATTTTATAGCATACAAACACGGGAGCAGGCAGCAGGTCATAGAATCCGGCGAGGATTACCTTAATAAATTTCCCCGGGGCGAGAAGGCGGGGGGTGTAAGGAGACGTTTGGATCTCCTTGCAGAATTTTGACCGGCGCGCTAGCGGCGGAGGTGTTCTCCGTTTTAAACAATGGAACAACCCGTGAGTAAACGATTTGGAAGGACCCTGAGACAGGCTATTGAGAGCAGGGGAATAAGTCTGCGGGAGCTGGCCAGGCGTTCGGGGCTGGATGTTTCTTTTATTTCCAAGATACTAAGCGGGAAACGCAACCCGCCTTCCAGCGAGGAAGATCTGATCAACCTTGCCCGCATTCTGGAGATAAGGCCGGAGAAACTTATAATAGATGCGGGGAGGATACCGTCAGCGTTGCAGGATTTTTTTTCCAACGAGGTTTTTATTGAATCTCTTCTTTCAGGCAAGTCTCCGGAAAATACCGCGACTTTACGGAAAGGTCGCAGAGGGAGGGGGCTGGAAGACGAACTTCTGTAGCCGGATTTGACAAACACCGCGTTTTTAAATTACATTTGCCTGAATTGATTCAGGTTTGATATCAGGTTGAACTTGCGGGGTCGGAGTTTTTCAGGACATCCATTAAGATAAGACATCCTTTATATGAGTGAAATTCCCGGGGTTTTGATTCTTTCCCTTATTGACGGTCTTGGGCCGGTTAAGATAAAAAATCTTATAGATGTTCTGGGGGATCCCGCCGGGTACAGCCGCAGGGAGCCCGCTCATATTGCCGAGGCGGCCGGAGTAAGCACAGAGGAAGCCTGCCGGATACTCAGGGAGCTTGATAAACCTGCGGCAGCCGCCCGGGAGATAATGGAGGCGGTGGAGAAAAAAGGGTACCGGCTGTATTTTTACGGTCAGGATAGTTATCCCGAGCTTCTTAGGGAAATCTACGATCCGCCTCCGGTTATATATTCGGCGGGAGAGATCCTGCCCGGGGATTATAACGCTGTTGCTGTTGTGGGTACCAGGAAAGCTTCGCAGTACGGGCGCGCCGCCTCCGGAAGAATCTCCGGGGATGTTGCCCTTGCCGGGTTGACGGTTGTTTCGGGTTGCGCTCTGGGTGTTGATGCGTCGGCGCACCGGGCGGCCCTTGATTCCGGAGGCCGGACAATAGGAGTTCTGGGAAGCGGCCTGGATAGAAGGTATCCGGCTCCCAACCGCGGGTTGATGGAAGAGATATCAGCCCGGGGGGCGCTTATCAGCGAGCTAGCGCCTCATGAGGCGCCTGCTCCCCATAACTTTCCCAGGCGTAACAGGATCATAAGCGGTCTTTCGCTTGCTACGATAGTGGCGGAAGCCCCGGAAAGAAGCGGCGCGCTTATAACCGTCGGTCAGGCCCTGGAGCAGGGCAGGGCGGTTCTTGCTGTTCCCGGTTCGGTATTTTCGGAGAAAAGCTCCGGTTGCAATATGCTGATAAAGCAGGGAGCGGTCGCCGCATGTTCCGCGACGGATGTTATTAACGAGATTTCATGTCAGGTGAATATGGAGTTTTTAAAGAAAAGGGCCGCAGAACGTCTCGGTGAGATGCCGGAGTTCGAAAGAAAGGTGCTGGAGTCCCTCTCTGAAGGGATTACTCATATTGACCTGCTCAGCCGCAGGACCGGTATTCCGGTCTGCGAGCTTACAAGGCAGCTGACGCGCCTTGAGCTTAAAGGAAGGGTGAGGCAGGTGTCAGGAAAAAGTTATGTCAGGGTTTGAGCGCCGGAGGGGCAACTCTTGCGGGAAAGCGGTAAAATATATTATAAATCTCAAGCGGCGCCGGGTGCCGGAATACCTGCCGATGGAACTCCGCAGTCTTTGCAAGTGTATTGAAGTGTATTTTAAGAGGAAAGGGGGAATTTCCTGTGGAACTAATAGTAGTTGAATCTCCTACCAAGGCCCGGATGATAGAGAAGTTTCTTGGGGGAAAGTATAAAGTTCTCTCATCTATGGGGCATATCAGGGATCTGCCTACTCATAGTATGGGGGTAGATATTGAAAACGGTTTTGATCCGGATTATGAGATAATCAGAGGCAAGAAAAAAATTTTACGTGAGATAGAGAAGCAGGCGCGTCAGGCAGAGAGACTGTATCTGGCCATGGACGAAGACCGTGAGGGAGAGGCCATAGGATGGCATCTTCTTGAGAGCCTCAGCCTGAAGAAAGTAGAGAAGAAACCGGGGAGGATAGTTTTTCACGAGGTGACGGCGGAAGCGGTTCAGAATGCCCTGAAAGCTCCCCGTGAAATTGACAGTAACCTGGTTAATGCCCAACAGGCCAGGAGGATACTTGACAGGATAGTAGGGTACAGGATTTCACCGCTTCTTTCAAAGAGAATACGCCGGGGCCTTTCGGCGGGAAGGGTGCAGTCGGCGGGGCTCCGTATGATTGTAGAGAGGGAGAAAGAGAGAGCAAAATTTGTCCCCCGAGAGTACTACACCGTTGAAGGGCGGGTTGATCTCAGAGGCACGCCCGCAGAAGCTTCCCTCTGGGGGTGCGGCGGGAAGAAAATAAAAAAATTCGATCTTGGCACCAAAGAGCAGGCGCAGGAGGTGGTAGATAAATGTTTAAATGAACCCCTTACTGTAAAAGATATAAAGCAGGACGAGAAAAAGAATTCACCGCCTCCCCCTTTCATAACCTCCACCCTGCAGCAGGATGCGTACAACAGGCTGAAATATACCCCTGCCAGGACCATGAAAATCGCTCAGCAGCTTTACGAGGGAGTAGATCTTGCAGACGGTTCTTCAGCCGGACTGATAACATATATGAGGACTGATTCCGTTAAGATATCCGCCCAGGCTGTGGATAGAATAAGGAAGTACATAAAAGAGAATTTAGGTGACCCCTACCTCCCGGGCCGGGCAAATGCTTACAGGTCCAAAAAAACGGCCCAGGAGGCTCACGAGTGTATCCGCCCGACAGACGTTTTCAGAACACCCGAGAGTGTTTCCGGGAGCCTTACCCGGGAACAGGGCGAACTTTACCGGCTCATATGGGAAAGGTTCGCGGCCTGCCAGATGAGGCCGGCAATTATTGACAGGGTGAAGGTTAAACTGGATTGTTCCGGGTACGAGTTCAGGATAAGCGGCCAGACAGTTAAGTTTGACGGGTATATGAAGATATGGAAGACTTCCGTAACAGAAACGGTTATTCCGCCTGTAAGCGCGGGAGATGTCTTCAGGTGGATGGAACTCTGCGCCAACCATCATCAGACCAAGCCCCCGGCGAGGTTTACCCCGGCGACTCTTGTAAGCGAGCTGGAGAAGAACGGGATAGGGCGCCCGTCCACTTATGCTACAATTTTAAATACTCTTTTCAGAAGAAAGTACATCTCTTCCGAGAGCGGCTCTCTTCTGCCTCAGGAGATAGGTGTTGTTGTGACAGAAGCCCTTGAGAAGCATTTCGAACAGATTGTGAACTATGAATTTACTGCCGGGATGGAGAGCCGGCTTGATGAGATAGCGGCCGGCCGTCAGGACTGGAAAGAGATGCTGAAAGAGTTCTATGAAGGTTTTGAGGAAAGGTTCAGGCTTGCCTCCAGCCAGATGGAGATGATTAAGGATGAGAAGACCTCGGAGGAATGTCCGGAATGCGGTTCAGATATGGTTATCCGGTGGGGGAGAAACGGAAGGTTTATGGCCTGTTCCGCGTACCCCGGATGCCGGAAAACTTTTAATATAGATGAGAACGGGGAGAAGGTTAAAGAACCCGGAACCGATATGAAATGTCCTGCCTGTTCAAAGCCTCTTGTAGTGAAAACAGGCAGGTACGGCA
>SLGR01000131.1 GCA_007136585.1 Candidatus Sumerlaeota bacterium
CAGGGAGGTAAAGAGCCGGTACTCAAGCGCGGCCTTGCGTTCCTCCGCCCCGAGTATGGAATCCTCCCTTCTCTTAAGCTCCTCCGTGATATATCTCTCGGAGTTTACCAGGGTCTGTTTCCTTTCATAATTTTCGGGAACCTTATCGGTATGGACTTTTGTCACCTCTATGTAGTACCCGTAAACCTTGTTGTACCCTACCTTGAGCGAAGGGATATCAAGTCTCTTCCGCTCCGTGCTCTCAAGGGAGCTTATCCAGTTCTTGTCTCCCGAAGCTATCTCTATAAGCTCGTCAAGCTCACTGCTGTACCCTTTTTTTATTATATTGCCTTCTTTTACTGTAAGGGGAGGCGAATCCCTCAGGGCCGAATCAAGTTCCTCCGCAACTTCCTCCAGGGGGTCCAGGTCCTTTCTGATCTCCTTAAGAGCCGCGGCTTTAACCCCCGAGAGGGCTTTTTTGAGTTCCGGTATCTTTTTCAGTGTCTCCCTAAGCCCTATAAGGTCACGGGCGTTACAGGTCCCGAAACTTGCCCTGGCCATTATCCTCTCCATATCGCTTATCCCGGAAAGGGAGCTTATTACCCTTCCCATCAGCTCGGGGGTTGAAAGAATCTCCTCCACAGCGTCAAGTCTCCGGCCTATCGCCTTTACATCCGTAAGAGGCCTCAGCACCCAGTTTACCAGAAGACGGCGCCCCATCGCCGTCTCAGTGAAGTCAAGGGTGCTGAAAAGAGTATTTTTCTTAGATCCGTCCTGCTGGTTCCTGACCAGTTCAAGGTTCTCCTGGACCTTCCGGTCGAGCATCATTCCTTCCTCCAGGCGGTAGAGACGGAATTTTTTGAACTGCACCCTGCGGTCCTTCTGTGTCTTTTCAAGGTACCGAACAAGCCCTCCGCAGGCTGAAGAAACGGCATCCTCCCGGTCAAGCCCCCACCCTTTCAGGGTTGAAAGACCGAAATACCCCTTAACAGCATCCCGGGATTTCTCCTGGGTGAAATGCCAGTCGTCAACGGCTGTATGCGGGAGACCGGGAAACCTGGTGCTTATAAACTCCTCAAGGGCTCCGGCGGATTCCGGAAGGACCGCTTCGCTTACGGGCATACGGGAAATCTCTGATTCCAGGAGCTGAAGGGAGGAGGCGCGGCACCCGGTGAAATCCCCGGTGGAAACATCAAGAAAAACCAGGCCGTATCCGTTCTCTCCGCAGGGAGCGAGAGATACCAGGAAGTTATTGGAACCTTCCGAGAGAAGATCGTCTTCAATAACCGTCCCGGGAGTAATAACCCTGACAACCTCTCTCTTTACTATCCCTTTAGCGCGGGAAGGATCCTCCACCTGTTCGCAGACAGCCACGCTGCGGGATTTTGAGAGTATCTTGCGTATGTAGTTAGAGGCCGCGTGGTAAGGGACACCGCACATAGGGCGTCCCTGCCGTTTGGTAAGAGCCACCTCCATAAGTTTTGAGGCCTCAACGGCATCTTCGTCGAAAAGCTCGTAGAAATCTCCCAGTCTGAAAAAAAGAAGCGTCTCCGGGTACTGCGCTTTTATGCTGCGGTACTGTTTTACGAGAGGGGTTTCCTTCACAGCGGAAGAGTGGGCTATTCCGGGGTTTCTGGTCTAGGGGAAGCGGAACCGGGCTCTTCACCCGTTATCTCTTCAATACGCTCCTCCAATTCTCTGATTTTAAGCTGGAGTTTCTCTTCTTTATCCCTGTTGCGGGAGTTCTCCTTGTTTAGTGCAGAAATCCTGGACTTGAGCTTGTTCTGGTACAAAAACCCCAGCACCGCGGTGAAAAAGACACCTGCAAGAACGGAGCCCAGAACCACGATAACAAGGGGGGCTTCGGATATGATCTCGGTTCCGAAAAACCTTATCCCCACGGTCTGAGGGTTTGATACCGCAAATACCGCTACGACAAACGCAAATATTATAACTACAAGAAGCTTAAGCTGGGTCATTGTTTCACCTCGGGAAAATCCTTTTTTATCACCTGGCCGCAGAGCTCGCGGAAACTGCAATCGGGGAAACAGGCCTTTTGCGGGTCTATAAGGTACCTGACCTGGCAAATATCGTGGTCTTCGGCCATTTTCTCCACCAGTTCCTCAAGCTCACCGGCTACCTTCTCAAATTCTATTCCTACCATATAAGTCTCGTCAAACTTTTTCTCTTCACGCACGATCTTTCCCGAAAGATCGGCCTTAACTCCCATAAAATCCAGGTTGAAGTCAACTCTGCTCTCCTCGGGAAGATAGTGAAAGACCAGAAGCGCCATACCCCCGGCAGAGAGGTTCACGAGTATGCCGGGTATAACACCGTCGTAACGGTCAGTATGAAGCTCTATCCTGATAGGAGCGGAAATGGAGATAGTAAGGGGCAGCCTTTTGTATTTTCTTCTTTCCTTGTTCATAAGTTAATCCTCTTTCTAAAGCCTGCGCAGGCGCCGGTTTATTATCTTATAAATTTTTTCCTTCTCTTTTGCAAGTAAAGACAGCCCTGAAAGAGGAATTCAATCCTCTCTAAGGCCTTTAAGAGAATGCGGCAGGGCCTGATTCACCTTAACCGTTACAGGTTCTCCCGGCTGAGCCCCCTTCCCCTCCCAGTGAACGATCTTATAACTCCCTGTCCTGCCGCTCCTTGCCTCAGAGGCGAAAACCCTTACTTTCCGACCGATAAGCCTGCGGTTTCTCTCAAGACCCGCCCGGGAACAGACCCTGTTAAGTTCGGCGAGCCTGCGTTTTTTCTCATCTTCGTTTACATCGTCATCCATCTTTGAGGCCGATGTGAGTGGGCGCGGTGAGTATTTAAAGGTAAAAGACTGGTCAAACCGGACCTTTTCCACCATCTCAAGGGTGCGTTTGAAATCATCCCGGGTCTCTCCGGGAAACCCCACAATAAAATCCGTGGTGATAGCGGCATCAGGCACTTTTTCCCTTATATAGAAAGCAATATCAAGAAAATCTTCAACCGTGTATTTTCTGTTCATTCTCTTTAATACACTCTCTGAGCCGGACTGAACGGGGATATGAAAATAATCGCAGAGTACCGGGGTTCCGGAGACTATATCCACAATTTCCCGGTCCATTTTACCCGGGTACGAGGTAACAAACCTCACCCTCTCAACCCCCTTCAGGGAGGATACCCCTTTTAATATATCCTTAAACTGCGGGTGGGCGTTTACCGCCTGGCCGAGGAGCATTATCTCCCTCTGCCCCCTTGAGGCAAGGGCCCGGCACTCCTTCAGCACCTCCTCTTTACTCCGGTAATGCTCGCGCCCCCTTACATAAGGCACTATGCAGTAGGAACAGAAGTTTCCACACCCCTTCATTATGGGGACATACCCGGTATATTCCTCTTTTTCAAGGTTAATATCATCAATATATTCAGAGAACTCTTTAACTGTATCCGGTGTATCGGGGTATACCCCCGAAAGGTTCTCTCTTACCATTTCTGGAACCCTGAATATGGAGGAAGGCCCGACTACAAGGTCTATATGAGGGAGCCTTTCTCTTATCTCCTCTTTCATTCGCTGGGCCATACACCCCGCCGCGCATATTACCGTGCCGGGGCTTCTTTCTTTCAGGAACTTCAGACGCCCCAGGTGGCTCATTGCCTTATCTTCGGCATGACCCCTCACCGAACACGTGTTATATACGATAACATCGGCGGTGTTTTTATCATCTGCGGGAATGTACCCCGCGGATATAAATATCTCCAGGAGCCTCCGGGAATCCGCCTTATTCATCTGGCACCCGAAAGTTTTGATGTAGACTGATTTTGTAATCTTTCTAACCTCCTTTTTCCGGAAAAATTTTCGGGCAAACTTCGTTTGCTAAGCTCCTCAAAATAAACTTTGAATTCATCGTATCCTTTACTCTCGGCAAAGGACTCGATATATTCTCTCGCTGGACTTCAAGTAAATAACCTTCTTTTGCCTGTTCTTGCGTAGATA
>SLGR01000041.1 GCA_007136585.1 Candidatus Sumerlaeota bacterium
CCCCGGCGTACTTCTTCATATCAACCGGAAGGAAAACAGCCTCCGGGCACCTCCTGTAGGCCTTCGATATGGGCATAGCCGAACGGATCCCGAACCTCCTGGCCTCGTATGAGCAGGCAGATACCACACCCCGCCCGGATCCGCCAACGGGGTCCGCCCCCACAACAACCGGCCTGCCGCGGAGTCCGGGATTGTCGCGCTGCTCCACCGAGGCGAAGAATGCGTCCATATCAACGTGCGCTATATAGCGGTCTTTTCCGGGATGAGAGCTCACTGCCCCCCCATTATTTTTTTCAGTCAAAGACCATCCTGCCGACTCTTACCCCTTCCACGCTCCGGAGCTCTTCACTGAGTTTTTCAATATCTTCATCGCTTCCGCAGAGCTCAAGGATTATTATACCCGAAAGACTGCAACCCGCATCTCCCGCATCGTGTATCCCAAGGCGTGTTCTTATACTGCACCCGCGGGCGGTAAGTATCTCCTGGACCCGGCAGGCCTCGCGCTCCCTGTTCTCAACGTAAACCCCCATAATACGGCAATTTTCCATAAAGCCTCCCCTTCCCCGGCCTCTGCCGGGTTTTTTAAAATATACTCTATACTATTCTTACTCTGTCCAGAACCGCCCCCGGAGTGTGCGTAGTATCCTCAGCCGCCCCGAGCTGTCTTCCCTGAGATCCTCCGTGACGGAAGACCTTTCCCTGTGGGTTATGTTACTGCGGAATATCCTTCCTTCTATGCTCAGCTCATACTCCGCCCGGATCAGATCCCCCGACCGGGAAACGCTTAGATCCGAGATATCGTAACTTATGGAATCAAAGAGACCGAACATGCGGCGCAGGTGGTCTTCCGCCTCCGCAAGCCTGGTACCGTCAGCGGAAGACCAGTTATCATCCAGCATGGATATTATGCGCACATCGTTCCCGGACTCATACGCCCTCTTGAACTCACGGTAGAACTCCTCCGCCCTTCCGGAGATATCATCCTCTTTCTCTGAGGGGGGCTGAGCCGGCGCGGCTCTAGTCTCCCCGGTATGCCCCTCGGCAGCGATCCGGTGGGTTTCCTGCCATTTAGAGCTTATATCCTCCATCAGGCTTACATATTTTTTACCGAGGGGGGAGTCTTGAGCCGGGAAGTTCTCTATCCATATACGTCTTTCGGGGTAGAACGCGGGAAGCGGCACCTTTGCCTGCATCCTGTAAAGCGTCTCATCTATCCGCATACCTTCGGCAGGGTCAAACTCATCCAGTATCTGGCGGGCGGCCCTTACTCCGGCAGCGTCAACCAGACCGTAGGATCTGTAGGTTATGAACTCCTTTTCAAGGGTCCCGTAATGGAAGTTCCCGGGATCCATAGGGATAAAGAAATTCTCATGCGGGTACACCTCCGCTCCGGAAAGCTCCAGAAAGAACCTGTCAAACCCGGGTTTCCTGTAGAGAGCCACCTGTTCAATAAACCCTTTCAGGTAGGATGAGCGGTAAAATGCCCTGAGATCCGAGAGCGCCCTGTTGCGATCCTCCCGGCTTAAAAAAAGATAATAACTCTCCTCAACCGTCTCCTCTCCGCGCCTGACTGGTACGCGCCCGGATAAAAGTGTGTAATCGCCTTCGTAATACCCCCCGAACTCGTAAAACTCCCTGCCGTACCACCCTAAATCCGGAATAAGAAAGAAATCCCGCCTCATATCCATAAACCGGTCATAATCCTCTTCGGCCCTTAGAACCCAGAACCAGGCCAGGTCAATATTATCTATATCCTGCTGCATCCCGGAGGTCAGCTGCGCGCCGCGGCTTCTAAGCGAGGATATATACCCCGGTGTCCTGTTCCTTCTGGACCTTGCCTGGGCGAAATTAACCCCGCCCTCATAGGTCCGCCGCCGCGGGTCCGGCTCAAGTATATAATATGTGTCGGTAAGGAATTCGCTGTCGTAATGCCGCCTTATCTCCTCCATATCGGGTTCGGCTCCGGCAAGGGCGGCGTCAAACTCCCGAATCCCTCTTTCGTGGTCCATTATCATCCCCTCAACACCCTGTTCAATATATCCCAGGCGGGTCTCAATCTCGTGACGTTTCCTTCTCAGGTAATTCTGCGCGGCGGTAAAGGGATTCTCCCCGGGGGGATCCCGGTACTGCGGAGGCCCTGTGTAACGCGACTCTTCCCGGGATCTCCGGGCCCCGCTCAGACTCTCATGAGGGGATTCTTCAGGGGCAAGAAGCCCGTACCCTACCCATACCTGCCGCCTGATCTGAGCGGCGCGGTCTTCTATATCCGATAAAAGTTCAAGGTAGCTTTCGTAGGTCTTCTCCATCCAGTCAAGAGCCTCAAAGTGCCGCTGCCTTAGAAGCTCCGCCTTCAGTTCCGCTGCGGAGCGGTACATCTGCCGGGCCTTATTCCACTCTTCTCGGATATACCGCTTCTCCTGGGCCGAGTACCCCGAACCGTCGGCAAGTTCCGGAGGCGGCTCCACCCTGATGGAGATCAGTTTATTCCGGTAATTATCAGCCGTCTCCGCTTCACCGGAAAGAATATCGGTTCCGGAAACCCCGGTGAGATCCTCCATCGCCCGGCTTAACTCCCACTCCTCCCAGGCCCTGATACTATTCTCCATCGCCTCTCTCCTGCCGTTCTGGAAAAGCTCCAGGAAATGTTCCCGCAGATCCTTCACCGCGGTATCGGCGTCTTCGGTCCACCCCCAATCAAACTCGGGCCACTCCTCTATCACCGGGATCATATGGGATTCATAGAGCATCCGGGCGGTTATGGGAACCTCCTCGTACTCAGGCTCTTCAAACTGCGGTTTTTCCATCCGCTCACGTATTGATTCCCTTATCCCGATGAGGGCCTTACCGGCCGCCACGTATGTTTCACGGAGAAGTTCAAAGGTTGAGTATTTCTCATCGCCCAGGGGTTCCCCGTCGGGTATCCAGGCGATTACATTCTCAACATAATCGTATATATTGCGCCGGATGGTCATAAGCCTCCGGAAATCCCCCTCCTCGGCAGCTTTATCCACTCTCTGGCGGCTCCTTTCAGCGTACCCGGTAACATAATCAAGCCTTTCGGCGGCGTAGGCTACCCTCCCC
The DNA here is from genome assembly GCA_007136585.1 of Candidatus Sumerlaeota bacterium. GTDB lineage: Bacteria > CG03 > SLGR01 > SLGR01 > SLGR01 > SLGR01. Next base: position 3,082 of record SLGR01000041.1, read on the forward strand.
AGCCCGGACTCAAGCGTCCTTGACGCCCGGTCAATATCCCCTTCCAGGGCCCGGCCGACCTTTACGGCTATTACCCCGTGTTCCCTGGCCAGCCAGTACCGGTTAAGCCTGCGGAGTATCCCGGAGATATACGCTTTCATCTGGGTTTCAAGCTCTATCAGCTCGGACTCCAGGCGCCTCTGCTGCATATCCTCCGAGGTCTGCTCCCCCCCGAAAGTATAGAAAGCGTCGGCAACTGACCGGAGCCGGCCGGTCTCGGGAAACTCCTCCTTAAGTTCTTCTACTACATAGGACCTGAACGATTCCTGGAAATTTCTGTCGGTAAGGAGACGTCTCCAGACCTTCTCCACGTTCTCCCGGCTTACAGGTATGGGATCCCCCAGGCCGAGCTCGCGGTCCCTGTCCCGGCACATCCTTTCAATTGTATAGAAAAGGGACTGCAGGTGCACCCCTGCCCTGGCCTCGGCAAGGGCCTGTTCGGAAGCCTGCCATATGTGATATGTCAGCACGGCGGCCGAGATCATAGGAGCGGAGATCCCGGCAAGCTTCATAAGACCCGGACCCCCGGGAAGGTTGGGCAGCTCCGAAAGAACCATTGTGACTCCCGCTATGGCCGCCTCGTCAGTCTCGCCCTTGTAAAGCGCCCCCCCGATCCTTACCACCCCGGCGGCCCTGCCCACAGCGGTATTTAGTTTTCCGGTGTATCCCCTCCACCTGTTCGCCCGGGCAAGGTCCCGGGCCACCTGCCCCCCTTTCCAGGCTTCGGCGGAGAACCGGGCCATACCTGACTTCTGTGCATTGGAAAGAAGCTTCCCGTAGGCTATGGAAGCCCCGCCCGTCAGCAGGCTCTCCAGGGCCTTGCTCTC
>SLGR01000241.1 GCA_007136585.1 Candidatus Sumerlaeota bacterium
ACCTGGAAGAGTGCCGATATCGGCTGGAGGCTCTGCTTCAGGGGTACCTTGATTCCAGGAAGGGGGTCTCCGCGGTCATAGTATACGACTCGCCCCGGGACCCTGTTTCTTCCGGGCGCGGAAGAAGCGGAAAGATGAAGGTTATGTTTGCAGAGAATGCGGATTCCAGGATATCCGGGATGATTTCCGGGGGGAATAGAACGGGGGATATGGTTGTCGTCTCTTCCGACAGGAGACATGTCATAAGCTCTGCCAGGAGCAGCCGGGTAAATCATATGAGCTCCGAGGATTTCTGGAAACTGATATCGAAAAGAAAGAAAACCTCCACGGGGAGAAAACCGGATCCCGGACGGAACTCCGAGACAACCGCCTGGTATGAGGAGATTCTCCGGAAGGAGGGGAAGCTCTAACCGGGGCTACCTGCTTTTTTTAACCCCTTTCCGGGGGCACAGGTCCCTGATCCGGCATTTAAGGCAGAACGGCGCCGGGGCCTTGCATACCGCCCGGCCGTGTTCTATCAGAAGATAAGTAAGGTTAAACCACTTATCCTCAGGGAAGATACTCATAAGATCTTTCTCTATTTTAACGGGGTCTTTTTCTTCGGTTAACCCCAGCCTGCCCGAAAGGCGTTTTACATGGGTATCTACGGCTATGCCCTCAACTACTCCGAAAGCGTTTCCCAGAACAACGTTAGCGGTTTTTCTCGCTACGCCGGGGAGCTTAAGCATATCCTCCATGGTTCGGGGTACCTCGCCTCCGTACTTTTCTGTTATGAGTCCGGCTGCCCCTATAATATTCTTTGCCTTGTTTCTGTAGAACCCGCAGGATTTTATCTGTTTTTCAAGGTACCTCTGGTCCATATTAGCGTAATCTTCCGCTTCGGGGTGCTTACTGAACAGGGGACCGGTTACCCTGTTTACTCGTTCATCGGTACACTGGGCTGAAAGAATCGTGGAGGCAAGCATCTGCCAGCTGTTTGAAAAATTCAGGGCTGTTTCTGCCCGGGGATAAAGAACCTTCAGGGCATCGTATATCTTCTCAGCCCGTCCGGCTTCCCCGGAGACCGGGGTCTTTTTTCTCATTTCCGGTCAAAGAAGGGATTTTTCCCGGTCCCAGAAAGGGGTATCCCCAGGGCCATTGCAACGGGTTCCCCAAGGAGATTTAACTTTTTCACGGTATAACCGATCGTGTACATAATCCTGTTGTCGGCTCTCAGGTCCGTGGCTCTGGATACGGCGGACCCTGCGGCTATACCCAGGTCCCCCGAATTGTAGGCGCAGGTGATGTTTTGTTCATCCGCCTCCCCGCATGAGCTAAGGCCGCAGAAACCGCAGTCAAGCCCCAGGCTGCTTTTCCGGGTGGCCGCTACAAGGACGCAGGATGCCGAGAGCACATTTTCGGAGTCTCTTTCGAAAGTCCGGGGTCTTGCGGTTTCCTTCCCCGCTTTTTGCATATTCCGCGAAAGCTCCGGAAGTTCGTCTTTCTTAAAAATTCTGATAATCAGGTTATCGGTTCCCTTTGCCTTCGGGGCGGTCCTGGCGGCAAGGGCCATAAGCCCGGCTATATTTTCAAGTATTTTATCAGTATCTTCCATTTTTTACTCCTTAAAAGTAGTGATCGGGTTCTGTCCCCGATATGAACGGCTGAAGGACGGAATCCTCATCAAATTCCGAGGCCCGTTTCCCGGTTTTGGGGTTAAAGTTTATGAAAGTTATCCCATCCGGGACCTGAAAATCCAGGACAGGCGTGTGGGCCAGGGCTGCCTGCATGAAATCTGTCCATATGGGAGCCGCCAGAACACCTCCGGCCTGTCTGTCGCCCAGAGGAGAGCGGTCATCGTACCCAACCCAGACCGAGGTTGTCAGGTTTGGGGTAAACCCTGTAAACCAGGCATCCGAGAAGTTATTTGTTGTGCCGGTCTTTCCCGCAAGCGGTCTTCCCAGTCTTCTTGTGTACCATCCGGTCCCGTGCTCGCAGGCCTGGTGCAGGAGGTTCACCATTATATAATTGGTCTGAGGTGAGATCACCTGGAACTCCTCCGGGTAGTTTTCCAATATCGTATTTCCTTCGTAGTCCTCTATCCTTATAATGTCGTAAGGTGTGGCCCTTATGCCCTGGTTGGCAAATACGTTGTAGGCGGCTGTTATCTCAAGGGGGGTGACCTCCGAGGATCCCAGGGCCAGGGAAAGAGTGCGGGGAAGCCGGCTTGTTATACCCATCCTTCTTGCGTAGTATGCCGCGATAGTCGGACGCACGCGGTCTATCAGGTCTACCGTTGAGCAGTTTATGGATCGTACAAGAGAGTCACGAAGGGTTATCTCCCCGTCAAACTGGTCATAGTAATTTCTGGGAGACCATAACCTGTCAAGTATACATTCTTCATCTTCTTCATCTTCCTCTCCGTTCTCAGGGATTTCTTCAAGAAATGCAAGTTCACCTGCCCCCTCAAACCCGGGTTCCCCGTATAAGACTGATTCTACAGCTTCCTCCATCTCTTCAAGCTGCTCTTCCCTGATTTTTTTTACATCAATCCCCAGTTTGTAAAAATCCGTGGTTCCCTCCAGAAGAACCCAGTCTGTGCCGTCGTTAAAGTATATCCTCCGCTCATCGTTTAAAATAGTTGCTGGGGTATAGCCCTTGTCAACGGCGGCAGCATAGATAAAGGGTTTGAACCCGGATCCGGGCTGGCGCCGGGCCTGGGCGGCGCGGTTGAACTCGCTTCTGTTGAAATCCCGCCCCCCTACCATAGCTCTTATCTGCCCGTTTCGGGGATCAATCGCTATCAGGGCCCCCTCAACTTTCTGGAAACTTGCGGTTGAAAGCTCGATCTCATCCCGGGAAACCTCTATCCCCTCCTCTTTTTTCTCTTCAATGATTTTCTCATATGCTTCTTCTTTTTTTCTTTCGTCAAACCTGCTGAGATGAGCCTCAAGGGCTTCTTCCGCCTTGATCTGCATATCCAGGTCAAGGGTAGTGTATATCCTGAGTCCGCTCTTATATAATTTTGTAGCGCCGTATTTCGGGAGTAGTCTTTTCCTTATATGCTCCACGAAATATGCGCCGGGGCTGGCCTCCTGCCTGAATGTTACAAAGGGGAGCCTGCTGCTATTAGCCCGGAGCTTTTCTTCTTCCGTTATGAATCCCAGAGTATGCATCCTGTCCAGCACCACCGCTCTTCTGCGGTATGCCCTGACAAGGTTTCGCGCCGGAGAATATGCGTTCGGGGCCCTGGGAAGTCCGGCCAGCATGGCGCACTCAGCCAGGGTCAGTTCTTCCACTGTCTTATTAAAGTAAAGTCTGGCCGCAGCCTGGACCCCGTAAGCTCCCGACCCGAAGTATATCTGGTTCAGATAGAACTGAAGTATCTCTTCCTTTGAAAACTCGTTTTCAATATGAAAAGCCAGGAGAAGCTCCTTTATCTTTCGCGAAAGTTTCCTTTCGGGTGTAAGGAACATAACCTTTGCAAGCTGCTGGGTGATGGTGCTTCCCCCCTGTACCACCTGGCCTGCGCCGATATTTCTGGTAAGGGCCCTTATTATACCGGTAAAATCAAAACCCCAGTGGTGAAAGAAATTGGTGTCTTCGACAGCAAGAACGGCGTTCTGCAGATCCACCGGAATATCCCTGAGAGGCACAAGAGTCCGTCTTTCCATAAAGAGCTCATCGATGAGGTTCCCGTTTATATCGTAAACCTCGGTTACCAGGCTCGGCCTGTACTGAAGCAGCGAGGAAGTAGAGGGAAGATCCCGGGTATAAGAGAGGAGCGTCCTGTATCCTCCATAAACCGAGAGCAGGAGAAGCGCTCCTGCCGCTGCCGCAATCTTTATTTTTGTTTTAACTTTCATCGTAATTTCAATTATAATAACAATTGACCGCCTAATCAAATACCCCGCGTCAGGATTGAGCACCCTGATCACTGCT
>SLGR01000243.1 GCA_007136585.1 Candidatus Sumerlaeota bacterium
AAGAACCTCATAGAGGGAACTCCGGATCCTTTCCTGACGGTTTTCCTCTATCCTTTCACGGGTTACTGTATGGATGTACCCAAGGGCGGCTGCAGAGATAAGCGAGACCCCTGCCAGGACAGTTATCATTTTCCGGGCGGAGGGTTCCCTGCTCACGAGACTGCCCCCTTGGCGGCCTTGAAATTGCCTGTAAGGGGTATCCCGGACGGGCAGAGATACGCGCAGCACCCGCATTCCATACAGTCGGAGAGCCCCGCATCGGTCATCCGCGCGTAATCTTCGCCTTCAAAGTACTTATTGAGTTCCTGGGGCATAAGCCCCATCGGGCACCTCTCAACGCATCTTCCGCATCTCAGGCAAGGGTAAGTCTCAACTCGGGGTTCCTCAAAAAGAAGAATACCAGAGGTGGCTTTAAGAACCCCGGCGGAGGGGTTATCCAGGGGACACCCCATCATCGGACCGCCCATTAAAAGAGCGTACCTGCCGGCGGGGTTTATCCGGCAGTGCTTCAGCACCTCCGATACGGGGGTTCCCACGGAAACCCTGACATTTACTCCCCGCTCTATCTTCTCCCCGCTTACGGTAAGAACGCGCTCTATAAGTGGTTTACCCTCTCTTACCGCCTCGTAAACGGCAAGACAGGTGGAGGCGTTATGGACAGAGACCCCCGCATCGTGGGGGAGCCCCCCGGACGGGACCTCTCTTCCCGTTACCGCGGTTATGAGGAGTTTTTCGTACCCCTGGGGGTAGACCTTGGGAAGGATCGCCAACTCAAGCCCCCTTTTTCCGGCGCCCAGCCTGCGCATCTCCCGGGCAGCTCCTGGTTTATCGTCCTCTATTCCTATAACCGCCTTCTCCGCCCCCACGGCTGTCCTTATCAGCATCAGCCCTTCTATTACTTTGGCAGCTTCCTCTTCCATAACCCTCTCGTCAGCCGTAAGATAAGGTTCGCACTCGCACCCGTTCATAATAGCAGTATGTATATTTTTAGGAGGGTCAAGTTTCACGTGGGTTGGGAACCCCGCCCCTCCCAGCCCCACTATACCCGCCTCTTTCACCCTCTCCCTTATGGCCTGGGGGGTTATACTATCAAGAGGAGGCATAACTCTTATCTCGTTCTTCCCGGAGTTTTTTACTGTAACCGCTTCCGCGCTCCTCCCGCCGGGCCGGTCAACAGGGGAAATATCCGTAACTTTTCCGGATACGGGTGTGTGAAGCGCGGCTGAACAATGACCCGCAGCTCTGGCCACCTCCTCCCCCCTTTCAACCTCCTGGCCTTTCCTGACTATGACCTCCGAAGGGGCTCCTATATGCTGAGAAGTATAGAGAATAACCTCCTCCGGAAGGGGCATACCCTCAATATTCTCAAACCTGGTTTGCTCCTTATGCGAGTCTATCTTTATACCGAACATAACTAATCAAAAATAACCGTCTTTGCCGCGTTATCCGGGCCGTAAACAAGGATCCTTCTCTCAAGGTGCCATTTCACGGCCCTGCTCAAGACCACCTTCTCAAGGTCCTGGCCCTTTCTCATTATATCCTCTACCGTATCCCTGTGGCTTACACGGGCCACGTCCTGCTCTATTATAGGTCCTTCATCAAGCTCCGCGGTCACGTAATGGCTTGTGGCTCCCACAATCTTTACCCCCTTTGAGTGAGCCCTTTCATAGGGGCGCGCCCCGGCAAAGGCGGGAAGGAACGAATGATGTATATTGATTATATTGTTCCTGTAGCGGGAGACAAAATCCCCCGACAGTATCTGCATATACCTTACCAGAATAATAAACTCCGCGCCGCAGCTTTCCAGAACCTTAATCTGCTCCTTCTCGGCCGCCTCCCTGTTATCCGGGTTAACTTCAAAGCTCCTAAAATCTATCCCGAAGAACTCGGCCGCTGCCGCCGCGTCAGGGTGGTTGGAGATTATTACGGGTATCTCCGCCCGGTACCATCCCTGGCGGTACCTGTAGAGGAGGTCATAGAGACAATGCAGGTGCTTTGAGACAAATATTGCCGCCCGGGGCCTTGAGTCGCTGAAATAAAGCTCCCACTCCATCGAGAACCGCCCGGCCACCTCCGCGAACTCGCCGGCTATATCCCCCCTGGGTATACTGAACCCCTCAAGGGACCACTCTATTCTCATAAAGAATACTCCCAGGGATTTATCCACATGCTGGTCGGAGTGCTCTATATTTCCGTTGTTTCTGAAAACAAAATCAGTAACAGCGGCTATCAGCCCCCTCCTGTCAGGGCAAGAGATAAGAAGTACCGCTGTAGGTGTTTCTTTCCTGTTCATGTGGGTGATTATAATAATTTGAGATGTCCTTTACAAGACGGGGACTCCCCGCGAGCCGGGGAGAAGGACAGATAAAAAACAGTTTTCTACGCTTGAGGATTACCCGGAGAACCGGGTAAACTTTCACATATTCACATCCGTCCCCAGATGGTTATCCTGTGGGTGTCGCCGAGTTCCCCGAAGGGGGCGAATGCGTAATCAAGACCTACCCCGGAGACCCTTACACCGAACCCGGCCCCCAGACCCGCGTTTCCGAGCGAAGAGGTATCGTACCCGTACTTGTACCCCGCACGCAGGGCGAAAACATCCATAACCCAGTACTCCGCCCCCGCGGAAGCGTAAAGAATATTATCAATAATATACTGGTTGATATCCGCGGCTACCGTAAGCCCCGGCAGAGCCCTGAAAGCCGCCCCGCCCCTCAGATTGAGCGGGAGAGGATCGGAGTCATCACGGAACTTCACGTTCATACCTATGTTGCCCACGGAAAGAGCAAGCGATACCTTCTCTGTGGCCGGGTAGAGAACACCTAGGTCGGCCATAACCGAAAAAGCGGTCTCATCGTCTATCTTCTGATATATGACCCTCAGCGCCGCCCCGGCGTCAAGGCCTTCAAGGACCGACGGGAAGGCGTTCCTACGGGCGTACGCAACGGAGACCGCCGTATCGTGGGCCCCGAAACTTGATTCCGGTCTAAGAGTCCCGTCAGGGTCAGAAACGTCAACTGCTCCCCTTCGGGGTATATCCGTAACACCCGTGTAGTTGACCCCCGCTCCCAGGACCGCGCTCTCCAGGGGGATAACCCCCGCGAGGCTACCGTACCGTATATCCTGGAAATAGCTCAGGTAAGTCCCCGCAAACTCCGGGCTCTCAAGGGAGGCTATGGAAGCAGGGTTATAGAATATCCCGCCCGCATCCGAGGCTACCGCCGAGAAAGCCCCCCCCATCCCCATCGGCCTCGCCGAGGGCTCTATCTTGAGAAACTGAGCTCCCGTGGTACCTGCCCCGGAGGCCTCGGCCGCAGATACCCCGAGGGCCAGGAGAGCCCCTAAAACCAGGTTCTTTTTTATTTTCATCATAAGTTCCTCCGATTAATTTACAGTTACCTTATCAGGGCCATCTTAAGCGGCTCGCGCGAAACGGTTTTTCCCTCAATCTCGGCCAGCATAAAATAAACTCCGCTGGAGCATCTCCTGCCGCGGTCGTTCCTGCCGTCCCACTCGGTAAAATATATATGCCCCCCTCCCCCTGACGGGGTATGTTCAAGGGTCCTGACCAGTTCCCCGGCCAGGTTATAAATATGGAAATTCACCCGCACCGCACCGTACTTATCCGGGAGGTAGTACTTTATCACCGTCCCCTCAACCGTCTGCTGGGCGGAAAGGCTGCCGTGGTCGGCAAGGGTAACCTGTTTTTCCTCCGTCCTGAACGGGTTGGGAAAATTGTACATCCTGAAGGAGGTTCCGGCGTAGGCGGCCGGACCGGTCTGATCTTCCGGTATACCGTAGAATACGGCATACTCGCCGCTCTGGCTCCCCGACTGCGCGGAAAAACCGGATGATGCCGAGGCTGAGGAAAAACCGGATACCTCCACGGAGGCCACGCCCCTGGTCTGATCAACCGATAC
>SLGR01000112.1 GCA_007136585.1 Candidatus Sumerlaeota bacterium
GGCAGGGCTCTTACAGCAAGCTCAAAGGCCGAGCAGAGCCCTTCTACAGGGATAAAGACTCGCCCTTCTTTAAGTATAATATCAAACTCTTCTTTTATAACCTGATTGCGGTAAACAAGCTCAACAAAAAAAATCTCGTCTTCCTCTTCGGGAAGTGGGTCAATAAAATCCGGAAAGATACTGTTATTCTGGTAGGTATGAACCGGAAGCGTAAAGGCAAGTAGTATAAGTAAAACCAGCGGTGATAGCTTTATGCCTTTTAAAATGACTTATTTAACCTTAATATACTCTTCAGCCAGAAGCCCACCAACCCCTTCCTCATCCCTGTCGTATCTGTTATAGGTTATTCTGAGATCCCAGCCCCTGTAAACCTCCAGCCCTTCATCCAATTCATCAAGAGCAAGAGTATGCCGGACTCTTGCGCCTGAATATACGACCAGGAAATCTTCCGCCGAGGCTTTTACTGTTTCCCCACTTTCAGGACAGACAAGTGCGGCGGCTACCACACCCCTGAGAGTGCGCTTATCCGCAGAAATATTAAAAATGACTTTCGGCTCCCGTCCGGGACTGAGACTTATATCATCAATACCCGCTGTAAAAGGCGGAGATCCTCTTGTAATCATAATCGGGACTCCCACCCGGGTGGAGAAGGAAATAGTGGTGGAAAAACCATCTTCTTCTTCGGATTCGGATATTTCCGGAGCTTCCGGGACGTTCTGGAAATATATATGAGCCCTGTACTCCCCCTCCTCAAGTCCCTCGGGCATACGGGCCCGGAGCCTTACAAGCTGATGTTCACCCGGATCAAGACTCATTGACCGGGGCATAAACCTTATAAAATCAATAGCAGAGGGGTCTTCATCTCCGGGTCTTTTCTCAACAAGTTCTCCGGTCTCATCCATATCGGAAAAACTCAGATAGACCCTGAAATTTTCAGAGACCGAACCTGCGTTTGTAACCTTGATACTGGCGGTTCTGTTCCTATCGTCAAGCTCTACAAGACTTGGCTCCACCTGGACAAGGGCCTCCGCCCTTATCACAGACCCCAACAACAGAATAACAGAAAACCAGAAACCCGCCTTTCTACGGTTTAACATAAATATTCTCCCAAAATGAATTCTAACTGCTTCGGATATCTTTGACAAGTTTTCTTACCTTCGGCCGTAATCATCCTCGACTCTTTCTATATCGTCTTCTGAAATTTTCTCGCCCGAAGCAAGCTCAAGTATCTCAAGTTCCCCGCTCCCGGTATTCTCGGCCCTGTGCAGGGCCCCGGCGGGTATTCTGACGGTCTCCCCCGAAACCGTCTCTTTTTTCTCTTCACCTGAGGTAATAAGCCCTTTTCCTTTTATCACCGTCCATACCTCATCCCGGAACTTATGCCTCTGGAGGCTGAGCCTCTCCCTGGGGGATACAAAAAGAACCTTCACCTTATACCCATCCCCCTCCTCCAGGACCCTGTACCCGCCCCAGGGCCTGTAATCCGTGAGATGGCGCGCGGCGCGGGGGTCATCTCCCAGCCTCTCCACCAGATCCTTTACCTTCTGCCCCTCTCCCTTTTTAAGAAGAAGCAGGGCATCGGGGGTATCTACGGCAATAAGGTCCCTTACCCCCGCGGCGCCGACAAGTTTTCCTGACGGGACCTGGAAAAAACATCCGCTCACATCCTCAAGGCAGGTCTCCCCGGAGGAAAAATTTCCATCTTCTGCGGCAAGGATCCGGTGAATGGACTCCCAGCTCCCCAGGTCGTCCCATCGCCCGGCAAAAGGGACCACCGCAACCCTGTCGGTCTTCTCCATAACGGCGTAATCAATTGATATGCCTGGCAGCTCCCTGTAAACGGACCGGGCCCCCTCCCGGGATATCCTCTCAAACCCCCGGGATATCTCAGGCGCGTGCCTTTCCATCTCCCGCCTCATAGTTCCCGCCCTGAATACAAAGAGCCCGGCGTTCCAGAAATAACCGCCGCTTTCAAGGTACCCGCGGGCGGTATCCTCATCGGGTTTCTCCTTAAACTCCTCCACCAGGAACCCTTCCCCGATCTTTTCCTGGGAGCTCTTTATATACCCGTACCCGGTGGCGGGGCGGTCCGGGGTTATCCCTATAGTGACAATATACCCTTGAGAGGCTACCACGGCAGCCTTAAGAATCGTCTCAGAAAAATCACCCTCCACAACCTGATCCGCCGGAAGGACCGCTACTATATCATCATCCTCCATATCAGCTATACCCAGCATAACCGCCGGGGCGGTGTTACGCGAAAGAGGTTCAAGTATCAGGTTTTCCTCACCGAACCCGGGGTCTTTTTTCCTTATCTCCCGGCTGACCAGGAACCCCGACTCCGCGGATGTCACTACGCGCCTGGAGCCCCCAAACGGTGCGACTCTATCCCAGGCCGCCTGCAGCAGGCTCTTATCCATACCCGGCCTCAGCATATACTTTGGCCAGGTCCTCCTGCTTAGGGGCCAGAGCCTCTTCCCCATCCCCCCCGCCAGTATAACCGTGTTAATTTTCAATTCCCCGCCCATATAAGTTCACCGCCTTTCTGTAAGCTCTCGGGATTATTAAGTATTACAGCATTCCGCCGGCAAGTCCGAAATTCAGTAAAATAATAGAAAATTGCGCCTTAAAAAGCAAAACAGGCAGAACCGTCTCGGCTCCCCCGGAGCCGGATTTGATTTATCCCGGCAACGGAAGTATAATTCTATCCGGAGATTGAGCAATTATGAAAAAGTCAGGAAACATCTATATAAAAATAATAGCGACCGCCTCGGGGTTTGCGATAGCCGCGGCTATCGTATACGGGCTTATGATAGCCCAGCACCTGATGGTGCCGTTTGTGTTCGCCTTTCTTCTCTGGTACCTGATAAATACCGCCGAGAAGGCCCTTGGCCGGGTCCGCTTGAAAGGGTTCTCAATGCCCAGATGGCTGAGGATATTTATTGCCCTTGTAATACTTGCTATGGCCTTTAACCTGGTAGCGGAGATACTTGCGACAAACGTCACCCGGATAATAGATTCGGCCCCCTCTTACCAGAGGAACCTGGAGAGGCTGCTTATGGACCTGCCGTTCGGGATGGAACCCGAGGAGATACCGGCCCTGACCTGGATAACCCAGGAGTTCAATATCGGAAGGTTTATGCAGCGGGCGGCTATGGAGTTCGCCGGTATCCTCGGAAACCTGGGGCTGATACTTATCTACCTGATATTTCTCTTCCTTGAGCAGCGCTATTTTGACACAAAACTCCAGATGGCCTCTTCCAGTAAAAAGAAATACAGGTTCGTTAAAGAGATACTCTCGGAAGTGGACAAGGATATCAGGCGTTACGTGGGGGTAAAGACTCTTCTTAGCCTGGCCACAGCCGCGGGGTCCTGGCTGATAATGAGGGGAGTGGGCCTTGAGTTTGCAAGCTTCTGGGCCCTTCTTATATTCATATTCAACTTCATTCCGAATATCGGCTCGCTTATAGCCACGATTATGCCGGTAATCCTGGCCCTCCTTCAGTTTGAGACCACCAGGCCGGCTCTCATCATATTCCTGGGGGTAGGAGCCCTGCAGTTTACCATAGGAAACTTCATAGACCCGGCTCTCCTGGGGAAATCCCTAAACGTGAGCCCCCTGGCCATAATACTCTCGCTGGTTTTCTGGGGGACAATATGGAAAATACCGGGAATGTTCCTTTCGGTTCCCATAACCGTAATAATCATAATAATTTTAAACAGTTTTGACCGCACGCGTTGGGTAGCGCAAATGCTCTCAAAGGACGGCTCATTAAAAAGCCTTCATACCTCCTGACAGGTACTCTTCTTTTTCTGCTTATCCCCGCAGCAGCGGGGTGCAGGCTCCCCGGACTTGAGGTGCGGGACCCCTCCCCGCTTCCCTGCCTTGAGGAATCCAGCCGGAGCTCCCTGGGGAAAGCAGTTTCGGCCCTCTCCGAAGGCAGAGAGGGCAAATCCGGCATATACTCTCTTGAGAACCCCCGCCGGGCCTTTGCCGCTCGGATACTTCTGGCTGAGAAAGCAGAGCTTACCCTTGACCTGCAGTACTTTATCTGGCGCAGGGACAAGACAGGGATACTCCTTCTTGAGGCCCTGAGGCAGGCCGGTGAACGGGGGGTCCGGGTCCGCCTTCTTCTGGACGACCTCGGAACCAACGGCCTGGACAGGGAACTGGCGGCCCTGAACTCCCACCCCAATATTGAGGTCCGTCTCTTTAACCCCTTTGCCTACCGGCGGTTCAAATGGATCGGGTTCTTCACTGATTTTCACCGCGCCAACCGCAGGATGCATAATAAATCCTTTACAGCGGATAACAGCGTCGCCATAGTAGGCGGGCGCAACGTGGGGGACGATTACTTCGGCGCGGGAGACGGGCTGATGTGGATTGATCTTGACGTGCTGGTCGCGGGCCCCGCCGCCACGGATACCGCCGGGGATTTCGCGCTCTACTGGGATAGCCGCTCTGCCTGGCCCGCCGGGAAGGTCCTCCCCGCTCCCGGAGAAGGGGATCTTAAGGAGTTATCACGTATGGCATCGGAGCTTAAATCCGGACCCGGCGCGGAGGAGTTCCTGGAATCGGTAGAATCATCGGAGTTCATTGAGGAACTTATACTGGATAAACTTGATATGGAATGGGCCCCGGCGCGCATTGTAAGCGATGACCCGGCAAAAGGGGTCGGGGAGGCGGAGCCCGAGGGGCTTCTCCTTGCCCAGCTTGAGGAAGTAATCGGGCTTCCTTCGGAAAACCTCTGCCTGATATCGCCCTATTTTGTCCCGACCCGGGAAGGGGCCGCGGCTTTCAGCGGCATATCGGAGGAAGGAGTAAGGGTGCGCATTCTCACGAACTCCCTGGCAGCCACGAACTTCTTAAGCGTCCACGCCGGTTACGCAAGAAGCCGCAGGAAGCTTCTTGAGGCCGGGGTGGAGCTCTATGAGAAACGCCCGGTACAAATCACCCGGGAAAGGCAGGAGCCGGGGCCCATAGCAGGCTCGGTAACCAGTCTCCACGCAAAGACATTCGCGGTTGACTGCAAGAGGGTCTTTGTAGGGTCGCTAAACTTCAACCCCCGTTCGGTGAACCTTGATACCGAACTGGGACTTGTCATTGAAAGCCCCCGCCTGGCGGAGAAAATACAGGAGGCCTTTGATAGCATTATCCCGGCAAACTCCTACCGTGTTGACCTGGATAAGCGCGGGAGACTCTTCTGGACAGGGACAACCCGGGGCAGAGCCAGTAAATACCGGAGAGAACCCGGAGCCGGGTTCCTGAAACGCATCGGCGCCTGCCTCCTCTCATACCTGCCTGTTGAATGGGTTCTTTAGCTTCTCTCTGTTAAGTATAATATACAGTATGATCCCGGCCCCCGCGCAGACGGCGTTTACCAGGACATCCTCGAAATCCCCTACCCTGTCGGGAAGGTAATCCTGGAAGAGCTCGTCCAGGACGGCCCAGGCCAGGGCTATCTCTGTCCCGGTACGGACCGAGAAGAGCGAGACCGAGAGGTACCCCAAGAGCCCGAACAGGGGTATATGGTACCAGCGCTCGGGATGTGTCCTCAGGTAATACATAAGCCCGCCGGCTAAAAGCCCCATCCAGAGCAGGTGAAGAAGACCCCTAAATCCGAGACGCCGCAGGAGCAGGACCCCGGCAGCCAGGATAAGCAGCCCCGTCACCCCTCCCAGGAGCCACACTATACCCGGAACGCCTATCCAGTCAGTAAGAAAATGCTGCAGAGAGCGGCCATAGTAGGATATAACGGGTATGGCCAGAAGCACCGCCGCCCAGGAGACAGCGGTCAGAGGCCTTCTTTTAAATTTCTCAGAGATTATAATTTTCTACTCTCCTCCTGCGGGTGGCGGGATATCCCAGATGGCGGCCACGGTCTCACGGTTAAACCTCGCAACCATCAGCCCCATCCTGCGATCTCCCCTGTTAAACTCAGCGGACCTCATATTTTCCAGGCGCACCGGGAAAGACTGCATCATATCGGGGAGCTCTTCAGAGAACCCGAACTCCTTTGAGACGTTCCATCCGTCATTCAGCAGGTATTCAAGGAACCTGCGGTATTTTCCCTGGGGGTCGTCATCGGAGACGCATATCTTTACGTAAAGGCCGCCGCGGGGCATCTTTACTTCATAGGCCCTCTCAAGGTATTCCGCAGGCAGGGAGTCCCCGACGGGGGTTCCGGCCATCTCCAGAACACGGGATACCTCAATGTTAAAGAGCCTCATAGCGCCGGGAATAACTCTGTGCCAGTTGAAATAAGCGTACAGGCCTGTAAAGAGCAGAAAGAACCCTATTCCGAAAACCCCTATAAGGCATCCCGAAAGACTCCCACCATTGTTTGCTCTTATTTTTTCGAATTGAATATCCCCGGATTTAAGTTTCTGCATACGCAGCCCCTTTTTTTAAAACCCTGCCGGAAATTTACCAGAACCTTTCCTTAAAAGTCAACCACCCGAAGCGTGTTAGGAATCCGGAAACTTTATTACTCACTCATCCTTACGGGGTTTTCGGTGCTTCCTGATTAAGAAACCGATATTCTCACGGGCCTGCTCCACTGTCCCGTGAACAGAACAGGAAGGCTCTTTCCCCCACCCTCCCGGAGTATACACGCCTCCCGCGGGACAAGTGTAAAAATCCCCGGGTGACTTTACCATAAAATCCTTATAGGCCTCCAGTGAGCCGGGAAGCCGGTCTTCTTCCGTAAGCCCGTAATGGCTGATGTAAGCTTCCCTGGTTGAAGCCAGGTCTTTTAAAACCCTCACGCAGATACGGTGTTCATCAAGAGAAGCGGCAACATCCGGAGGAAGACGCCGACCCCTTCTTTTCCGGGCAAGATACAGCGTCCGTGGAACAGTATAGGGGAGGATAAGAGTATCGGCCGCAAAGCTTAAGGGAAAATCCAGGTAATGCCACCAGGAGAATTTATAAACAAGCATATCATACCTTCCGTATCTTTCCGCGCGGTATCTTTTATTAGGCATATCTTTTAACTCCCGCACGTGATGCTGTGTTCCCCCGTAAACAAGAGGTTTGCCCACAGGCATATCGTCAAAGGTATACATTACGGTAGCGCACCCTAGGATCAGAAGAAGCGAGGCCGGCAGAAACAGTTTTACAAAAAAAATAATGGCAGTATTTTTCATCTCAGGCGCCGGGTTTACGGCGCACCCGTATCATACGTCTCCTCTATGCCGAATCTTTAACGAGTTTATCCTAAGGGGATATTGAAGTCAACCAGCAGACCCTGCCCTTGGCAGGTCTCTTTTCAAGCAACCTGGATTCTGATAAAATCTCACCCTGAAAGGTGATAATTAAAATGAAGATAATAAAAAAAACACTTCTCAGTTTTCTTTCCGCGGCGCTTCTGACATCCTGCGCATCGGTCCCTATTACGGGCAGAAGGCAGCTGACACTTATTCCGGGCTCCCAGCTGGCGGCCCTGGGGGAATCAAGTTACAAAGAAGTTATCAGCGGATCACGGCTCTCTGATGATAAAGAGCAGACTGCTATGATTGAAAGAGTAGGCCGGCGTATAGCCGATGCCGCGGAAACCTTTATGATTGAAAGCGGGCGCAGGTCGGAGCTGTCAAACTACCACTGGGAGTTTAAGCTCATAAAAGACGATACAGTTAACGCCTGGGCTATGCCCGGGGGGAAAATCGCTTTCTATACAGGGATCCTCAGACTGATGGATTCAGAAGACGAAGTAGCCGTGGTTATGGGGCACGAGGTAGCCCACGTTCTTGCCAACCACGGAAACGAGAGAATGAGCCAGTCCATACTTGCTGATTTCGGAGGAATGGCTCTCAGCCGCCTTCTGGATGAGAAACCCGATGAAACAAAGAACCTTTTTATGGCCGCTTACGGACTGGGAGCGACCATAGGAGTTATGCTCCCCTACAGCAGGAGGCACGAGTACGAGGCTGACGAGATCGGGATCCACCTGATGCATATGGCAGGGTACGACGCGCAGGCTGCTGTAAGTTTCTGGGAGAAGATGGATAACCTGGGCGGAGCTTCCATACCGGAGTTTTTATCCACCCACCCTTCAAGCAGGAGCCGTATAGAGAGAATGAAGAAACAGGTAAGCGCCCTTAAGGCGGAATAAACCTTAACCGCTTACAAGCCCTGTTTTCTTTACGCTGAAGGTTCTGTGGCCCAGGTCATAAAAACCGGAATCACCCAGGAAGACCTTAACCCTGTTCAAATTAATCTTTATAACGAGGTTTTAATAATTTTATCCGCCGGGGATATTTAAGCCAGCCCGGCAGGATTACCCTGAAGAACTACTCCTCCGGAAGAAGACCGGAAAGGTAGGAGTAATAATCCCCGCTCTGCCTGGTATGCCGGCTGATCACAAGCTGGGCCGCCATTCTGACTATATGTGTGTAGGAGTTATACCTGAAGACGTTCCTGAAATCCCAGAGCAGCGCGTCGCGGAGTATATAAAACCCCGCGTGCAGGGAGTCCAGCAGCACCCTCTCCGCGGAATAGAATTTCCTGTAACAGTTTACAGAGGCTTCCTGGAGCTCCGCGGGGCTCATACTGAGAGGGCGGAAAACAACGTGCATCCCGTCATAATAATCCCAGTTCTTATGAAGCAGCCGGTTCTCCGAATCCATCTTCTCATACAGCCGTGTTCCGGGAAGCGGTGTCATCACCATAAACTGCACTGTGTCTATCTCGTGGTTTACGGTAAAATCAAGGGTGGATGCGATACTCTCCGGGGTATCGTTATCCTCCCCGAGCATAAACATCCCGTGTATGGTCATCCTGTATTTATGGATCACTTCTATGGCTCTTTCAATATCGCTTACCGTCTGCGACTTGCTCAGAGCCGAAAGGGAGGCGTCGCTTATAGACTCAAAACCAATGTAAACGCCCCCGCACCCGGCCTCGTACATACCCGCGAGCATTTCCTCGTCATCGGCTATATCCACCCGCGTCTGCGCCGTCCAGTATATTTTGAGCTTCTCCCTTATGATAGCGGCTGTCAGCTCCCTGGTCCGTCTCTTGCTGGCGGTAAAGTTGTCGTCATAAAAAAATACGCGGTTGGTATCAAAATACTTCAGCGCGTTCTTAAGCTCCGCGATAGTCCTTTCCACTGACTGGGCCCTGAACTTCCTCCCGAAGACCCTGGTTACCGCGCAGAAACTGCAGTCAAACGGACACCCCCGGGAGGACATTACCGGGATTATATTCATTCTCCTGTACCCCCGGATAAGGCTGTAATTTATCAGGGGCAGCTCGTCAAGGTCCGCGACCTTTGACCCGTGAACTGTTTTCTCCCTGATCCTGCCTTCAATAAGCCCGAGTATCACCCCCTCGGCTTCCCCTGTTACAATATGATCCGCAAATTCAGCAAAATCCTCCGGGACCAGCGAAGGATGAATCCCCCCGGCTATTATCCTTGTCCCGGGATAGACCTCCCTGACCTTTAAGGCCATCTCCCTGGCCCGGTTTGCGTTTACGGTAAGGCTGCTTATACAGAGGCAGTCCGCTTTCAGCTCAAACGGGCTTACTCTCCTTCCGAGAATATTTTCATTGATTATGCTGACTTTATGGCCAGCGTTGTGAAGGATTGTGCCGAGGTACAGTGACCCCAGAAGCGGAAGCTTCATCGCGTAATCAAAGACGTTGGCCCTGCTTCCCGCCGGCTCCAGGAATATAACGGATTTACCCGTCACCCCTGCCCCCCGTCGCTATTATACTGAGTCCGATAAAGATAAATATACTCCACCACCAGGTAGAGTCAACCAGGAAAACAAGGAAGAAAACAGCGCAGACCGAGAGCAGGAACAGCCCGTTAAAAAGAAAGAGGCGCTGCGAAGGCTTGAGTATGTATAAAAGAAGGAAGGAGACCCCGGCCATCCCTATAAAAAGGGGCCAGGCCTCGTGCAGCATCCCCCAGGAGCGGAAATTCAGCCATAAAGAGAGGAGCCCGAACTGGACAATATAACTCCCCGCCCCGAAAAATACCGCGTCGCGCTTTTTTCTTATGAGAAATATCTTTATGAGCCCGCTGCCGAGTATTATCAGTATCAGGGGCCGGAGCCTGTACAGCACCCCGGCCTCAAAGAGCGTCTCCGCCGCGAAAGCCGCCCCGACGGCTATAAAAAAAAGACCCGCCTTTATGTTGTTTTTCATATTTTGCCTCCCGGGCCGGGCCCCTAAAACCGATTCAGTTCAGACTCCCGCGATTTAGCTGCGGCATCCGCATATCTTATCTCATCGTACTCTTTTCACAGGGGGGTTGTCAAACACCCCGGCGCTCAATTACATAAGCACTTTAACCCTCTTTATCAGGGCGCGTATTAGAATTCTCATAGAGGCGAGAAACTGTAAATCCAGTTTACAATATATCCGCTTTTCTCTTACAGCTTATTCAGTCGGCGTATTTAACCGAACAGCCGTAAGGCCTTGTCTGCTGGACTTCTATTTCTTCTCCGGCCATTGCCGCATCCAGTGTTTCTCTCACGTAGTTTACCGAGCCGGGTATATCCCCGGGATCCCTAGAAGGAGTATCGTCTATCGCCCCCATATATATGAGTATACCCTCCGGGTTTATTATAAATATCTCGGGGGTGGTCCTTGCCCTGTAGAGGCGCCCTACCCTTCCTTCGGGGTCAAGGAGTATATGGGTGGGGTTTGAGTCTCTCCCGGCGGCTAGCTCTTTCCATTCTTCAGGTGAGAAAAACCCCTGCGTTCCCGGAGCAGAAGAGCCTATTCCCAGCCAGATAACTCCTTTTTCCGTATACTCATCCTGAAGCGACTGCATATTTCCGGAAGCGTAATGTTTAACTACAAAAGGGCAGTCGTAGTTTATCCACTCCAGCACCACGTAACTCCCCTCATAATCGGATAAGCTTACCTCTTCCCCCTCCAGGTCAGGCAGAGTAAAATCAGGGGCCGGGGCGTTAAGGCGAGGCCCCTCGGGCATCTCATCTGTTTCCGGGGCTCTCCTGCCTGCCGCCATTGCCAATACTGCGGCAAAAAAGAATACTGCCGCTGTAAATGTAAATTTCTTTCTCATAATCCGATACCTCCTCTTTCCTTTAACCCTCTACCACTTATTTTACCTATTCTTCTCTTTCCGCTTCCACCGCCAAAGCTTCCACCATACCTTCGGCCTCATCCGGCATTACAAGCACCCCTTTGAATATATCTATTTCCGCCGCCGGATCCTCCAGGCGCATTTTATTAAAGTATCTGCTGTTTTCGCGGACCCACCTGACCGGGTCTGTCCGGACCAGCCCCGGCTCCAGGGGGAAAAACTCGGAGCTTTTTACTATATCCTCCCCTATCCCTTCCGGGGGAGTTACGTAAAGAACTATGCTCTTATCTTCTTTTCTGAAACCGAAATCCCACCTGTGGTCTTTAACCGGAAGAGACTCTTCCGTTTCCTTAAATAACTCTTTCCGTCTCTCATCTTTAACCGGGGTCTCATCCCTGACCTCCATAACCAGTTCACTCTCCCCCTGTTGAGATATACATATATCCATACAGGCCAGCCAGGAAGCCTCAGCCCTGAACCTAACTTCTTTTCCCGTTTCAATATTCTCCGGCACAGTTATTTTTCTTGAAAGAAGCAGGTACTCATCGTGTCCGAAAGTATAAAAAGGGCCCTCTTCAAAACGCTTCGGGCGGGGCCACCTGATATCGCCGGCCGGGAACCCTTCCGGGATATCCCATTTAATCCGGGGCTCAACTCCGGAGTCCCCGGGGTTAATCCAGTATATATGCCACCCCTCTTTCATCTCAAAGAGCATTCCTATATAAAAAGAACTCCCCGGCCGGATCCACTCAGTATCGGATACAAGTTCTGCCGTTGAGGGTTCTTTTTCGGTTTCTTTTTCATCAGCATCCTCATATATCCCGGTCCGAAGGTACCGGTCTACCCTGCCCGCGGTATCAATTAGTTCTTCTGAAGAAACAAACCCCACCTTTCTTGCAGGGGATATTTCCTCCCCCTCTTCATCTGTAAAGATTATAGTGGGGACTCCCGCTATATCATACTTCTGCCGCAGCTGCCGCGAGCGGGGGGAATCATAGCGGGTAAGGTCCACTTTCATAAGGTTTAAGTTTTCCAGCGCCTCAATGACCCGGGGATCCGTAAAAGTCCTTATATCCATCTCCAGACAGGGAACGCACCAGTCGGCGGAGAAGTAGATAACCGAAGGGGTATCTATTTCCGTATCGTACTCTCCCCATTTAGCCGCAGGGGCCCTGCCCGCCCTGAAGAGAAAAAAGGCGGCAGCTATAAACAAGGCTCCCGTTAAATATTTAATGTATATAAATACTCTTTTATTTATACCGCCTTTAGCTATAACTCCCAGGTATACTCCTCCCGCCGCCAAGACTGCGGGGATAAGTATAAATACAATGTTGCCTCCTATCAGCAGGGAGAAATAGAAGAAGCCTACCGCCAGAAGTATTACCCCCAGAGCTTTCCTGACCCATACCATCCAGGTCCCCGATTTGGGGAGCCTGGGGATCAGGGACGAGAATGTTCCCAGTATAAGGTAGGGAAAACCCAGTCCAAGGCTGAGGATAAAGAAAGAAGTGAAACCAAAGACGGGATCGCCTCTCTGGCCTACAGCGGTCATAAGGGCTATGACCGGAGGGCCTATACAGGGAGCGGCAAATATTCCCACCATCAGCCCGGAAAGATATACTCCCGCGTACCCGGCCCCGCCCCTGCCCGAAAATTTGCTTAGAATACGGGAGGGAGGCTGTATCTCCCACAGGCCGAACATACTCAGGGATAGGAGAATAAACAGTACCCCGATTCCCGCAAGAACAGTTCCCGACTGCATTATTCCCCCGAAAAGCCCCCCGGTAAACGCGGCCGCCACTCCCAGAATACTGTACATCGTGGCTATTCCGAGCACATACCCGACAGCCCTGGTTATTATCTTAAACCTGCTCTTTTCTTTACCCGTCCCGAAGACTGCCAGGGTAACGGTAAGCATCGGATATACACAGGGGGTCAGGTTCAGGGCCAATCCCAGGAGGAATAAACCTGCCGCAGCGGATAACCCAAGCCCCGCCTCTGCCGGGAACGCCTCAACGCCAAAGACCTCCGCGGAGGTAAAGAGGAGAAACAAAAGCAACCCTGTAATTTTAAATTGTTTCATAAATTTATATTAAACCTGAGCGTTTTACTTTGGTTTTAATATAGCAGCATCTAAAAGGGTTGTCAAAATAAGGAGAAAACGAATTATGAAAAGAACCGGTCGGCGGATATTCTAAAGATATTTTTGGTTTGCATCATTCGGACCCCGCTTTCCCTGCACAACTGGACCATCGGTATCCCGCCCAGGGCTTTCTGCATTTCCGGATAATGGCCGGTTATTTTTGAATCGGATAATTTGGCCTCTACCAGAAGCCAGGGAACGGAGTTTTTAATTATCAGAAAATCCACTTCTTTTTTCTCTTTACTCCGCACATAAAAAAGCATGTAGCGGTCTGCGGAGTTATCATTCCAATAGGTTACACGTATATTTAATTCAAGGGCCACATAATTCTCGAATTTCTTTGCTTCGTCACCTATCCGGGCGTAATCATAAAAATAACATTTAGCCGCTTTAAGAAGGGACCGCTTAATGTTCTTTGAATAGGGCCTTAAGCGGAATACGAGATAAAAATCCTCCAGTTTATTTATATAATTCTTTACCGTGACCGGACTTACCCCGAGATGCGACGCTATTGATGCCTCGGATACGGGACTTGATACCATTTCGCCCAGGATACCGTAAACATCGTAAAGATATTCGTTCATTGTAATTCTTGTAAGCGTAGATATATCTTCCTTTATAATGGTATCGGGATAATCTCCAGACCATTTTGAGTAGAACTTTTCCGACCCGGAAAGAAACGGTTCGGGAAAAGCGCTATACTTAAGAAGTTTTGACTGAAGGTCCCCTCTTTTCTTGTCAGCGCCTTTTAAAGCTGAGTTTACAAAATCTTCCGCATTTTCCGGAGGCGAGACCAGGTTTTCCGCATTACCTGCAACTTCAGCCAGGCTCAAAGGCATAAGATGAAAAGTAAAGTACCTGCCCGAAAGACTATCCCCGGAAAGTTTTCCTGTATCAAACTTTGAGGAGCCCGTTATTATAAACCTGTAGCTTTCGTGTACCGTATCATAGATACCTTTAAGAATATTTTTCCACTTCGGCACCTTATGTATTTCGTCAAAACATATCCAGGCTTTTTTCTCCGATGGAAACTTCTCCTGTGTGAAAAAAAACTCATTTTTCTTGTAACGGTTCCTTACAGATCTAAGGTCCCATAAATAATACAAAGCTTCATTACCTTCCCTCTTTAATTTCATCCTGGCAAGAGTTGTTTTACCGGATTGCCTGGGCCCGGTAATAAACCGCATCTGGCGCCCCCATTCCTCTGAAAAAGCTATTTTGTATACTGTTCTTTCTATCATTATATA
>SLGR01000013.1 GCA_007136585.1 Candidatus Sumerlaeota bacterium
AACTCACCGCCACCCCCCCGCAGACCTTTGAAAGCTCCTCGGTTACTATGCAAAGCTCCAGCGCCCCGCCGCCAAGGCCTCCGTACTCTTCAGGAATGAAAATTCCAAAAAGGTCACTGTCGGCAAGAACCTTCATCAGCTCTTCGGAGTGTTCCCCCTCCTCGTCAAGCTGCGCCCTCACCGGCCTGACCTTCTCCTCGGCGATCTGTCTGGCCATATCCCTTATCATTACCTGATCTTCTGTAAAACCGTAATCAATCATCTTTCTTCTCCTTATCCTCTCCGGCAAGTTTCTCATAGGCCCTGCCGGCAGCTTCCTGCTGGGCTTCCTTTTTTGAACTCCCTTTCCCTTCCCCGTACTCCTTTCCCTGTACGAGGACCCTTACGCTGAAAACTCTGCTGTGGGGGAGACCCTCCTCTGAAACCACCTCATACTCGGGTATAACGCCGAATTTTTCAACCGTGTACTCCTGGAGCCGGGATTTAAAATCAACTACCCGGTGAAAATCCTGTTTCTCCATATGTCTGTTTATAAACTCTGAAGTTGCCTCAAAACCGCGGTCTATGTACAGGGCCCCTATTACCGCCTCCATAGTATCCTCAATGATATGGGTACGGCTGCTGCTTAAGAACTCCTGCATCCTGTCGCTGAGCATTACAAACTCTTCCAGACCGATATCGCGCCCCCAGGATTTAAGGGCTTTTCTGGAGACCAGCCTGGCCCGTATTTTAGTAAGTTCCCCTTCGTCCCTCTCGGGAAACCGCCTGAAAAGAAAATCCGAAACACACGCGTTTAATATACTGTCTCCCAGAAACTCCAGCCGTTCGTTATCCCTTGTTATCCTGTGTTTTGCAGAGTACGAACGGTGAAGCAGCGCCGCGTCCAGAAGCGACTTGTCCCGGAAACTGACTCCCAGTCTCTCTATCAGAAGATCCAGCGGTTTCGGAGATTTCCCCACTAACCGAATTTTCTTAAGACTAAGGAAGCGTTATGCCCTCCGAACCCCAGAGAATTAGAGACCGCCGCGCGGACCTTCATCTCCCTGGCAGTATTTGGAACATAATCCAGATCGCATTCAGGGTCCGGGTTATCATAGTTAATTGTAGGATGAACTATCCCTTCTTTTATTGATTTAATGCACGCAACAGCCTCGGCGGCTCCGGCAGCTCCAAGAAGATGACCCGTCATGGATTTTGTGGAAGATACCGCAAGTCTCCGGGCATGTTCCCCGAAAACATTCTTAATCACCTGGGTCTCTATCTTGTCATTAAGAGGAGTGGATGTGCCGTGCGCGTTAAAATAATCAATATCCTCCGGGTTCAGACCGGAATCGGCAACGGCTGTTTTCAGAGCCTCGGTTCCGCTCAGACCCTCCGGCTGAGGGGCGGTTATATGGTAGGCATCCGCGGTTGCCCCATACCCCGCAATTTCGGCAAGTATATCCGCCCCGCGTTTCTTCGCGTGTTCAAGCTCCTCAAGAATAAGCACAGCCGCTCCCTCCGCCATAACAAACCCGTCACGCTGCGCGTCATAGGGACGCGAAGCCTTCTCCGGTTCATCGTTGCGTGTGGAGAGAGCTTTCGCGGAACAGAAACCCGCCAGTCCGAGGGGGGTTATCGAAGCCTCGCTCCCTCCCGAAACCACCACATCCGCCGCGCCGGCTTTTATCATTTTCATTGAATCCCCAAGGGCGTGCGCGCTGGAGGCGCAGGCGCTGACAACGGCGTAGTTTATGCCTTTAAGGTTATGCTGTATAGCGACCTCGCCCGGCCCCATATCCGCTATCATGGCTGGGATAAGAAAAGGAGAAACTCGCCTGGGTCCGCGCTGGAGCATTTTCTTATGCTCCTCCTCAACGGTCATAAGTCCCCCGATCCCGCTTCCGAGAACGACTCCGCACCTGAAGGGATCCTCCCTGTTCATATCCAGGCCGCTTGACCTCATAGCCTCTTTTGAAGCAGCCATCACATAAAGCACAAACCGGTCTGACCGGCGGACTTTCCTGGAGTCAATCCCGTAATCCTCCGGGTCGAACCCCTTAAGCTCGCCGCCTATCTGCGTGGTAAATTCGCTTACATCAAACCTGGTAATCCGCCCTATACCTGATCTGCCCTCGATAAGAGACGACCAGTATTCTTCAACGGTCAATCCCAGAGGTGTTATAACACCCATCCCGGTTATCACCACCCGGCGATCACTCATACTAATAATCCTCCTAAGTTAATACGTTATCAGAATATAATATACGACAGACAGGAGCGCCGAACGCTTTTATTGCAGCCGCGCCGGGCCTGCTTCTGCCGCAGGTCGCCCCCCTTGAGTTATTCACCAGTTTTATCCGTTTCTGGACTTTATATATTCTATGGCTTTACCGACCGTATCAAGCTTCTCAGCGTCATCGTCAGGTATCTCCTGGCCGAACTCCTCCTCAAAGGCCATTACCAGTTCAACCGTATCCAGGGAATCCGCCCCGAGGTCATTTATAAATGAGGCCTCTTCTGTTACTTCTTCCGCCTGGACGCCGAGCTGCTCAATTACAATCTCTTTGACTTTCTCTTCAACTGATGACATATCACGCTCCTTTTTCAACCTGTTACCATTCCGCCGTCAACAACCAGAGTCTGCCCGGTAATATAACCGGAATTATCCGAAACCAGGAAACTCACGGCCCCCGCGACCTCCCCGGGCTCTCCAAGCCTCCCCATAGGTATAGCGGAGAGAAAATCCTGCTTTACCTTTTCAGGGAGTTTATCCGTCATCCGGGTCCTTATGAAACCGGGAGCGACGGCGTTTACCCTTATATTCCTCGGGGCCAGCTCTTTCGCCATTGTTTTAGTAAGGGCTATGACCCCCGCTTTTGAAGCCGAATAATTGGCCTGGCCGGGGTTGCCTATTATCCCGACAATGGAGGCTATATTTACTACGCATCCCTGCCGGTTCTTTATCATTGACTTCCTGACAACGTTCCTGGAGAAGTTAAAAACCCCGGTAAGGTTTATATCCAGAACACGCCTGAAGTCTTCTTCGCTCATACGCATAAAAAGCGAATCCCGGGTCACCCCGGCATTGTTAACAAGTATATCTATTTTCCCGTCTTTTTCAATGATGCGGTCAACCGTCTCACTGACGGAAGAATCGTCCGAAACATCGGCCGAGTAGGCATCTCCTCCCAGAGCCGCAGCGGTCTCGGATGCCGCCTGCTCATCCACATCTATTATAACCGCCTTGCACCCCTCCGAGGCAAGCCTTTCGGCTATACATTTTCCTATACCCCGGGCCCCGCCTGTTATAACCGCTGTTTTCTTCTGGTTCATTCCTTCCTCCGAATATTTATCAGCTTCCGGGTGAGAGCGATTCCAGGTCCCCGGGCGAAGATACTCCGACTCCTTTCAATCTGCGGTTTATCCTGCGCAGAAGCCCCTGAAGGACCTTGCCGGGACCGGCTTCTATGAAAAGCGCCTCCTCCCCGAAATCGGAAATTATACTTTCTATTATACCGCTCCACAGAACCGGTGAGTTTACCTGGGCTGCAAGGGATTCCTTTACTCCTTCCGGGGTAGTAACTCTCCGTGCCGTCGCATTGGAATAAAATGCGGACCGGGGGGCTTTAAACTCAAACTCGTCCAGTTTCTTACTCATAGGCTCCACAGCATCATCCATGAGCGAGGAGTGGAACCCCCCGCTTACTTTCAGGGGAATAACCATCTTTGCCCCGGCTGATTTAAGCCTCTCAAGAGCCGTCTCAAGTAAATCCTTCTGAACACTTACGACAACCTGGCCGGGAGAGTTGAAGTTTACAGCCTGGGATACCCCTTCAATATCCCGGAGCGCAGCATCTATATCATTTTCATCGAGTCCTATAAC
>SLGR01000226.1 GCA_007136585.1 Candidatus Sumerlaeota bacterium
GATTAAGGAAAGGCGATTATGACTGCCTTATCGGAGTTAACCTTTTAAGGGAGGGGCTGGATCTTCCCGAGGTTTCTCTGATAGGGATACTTGACGCGGATAAGGAGGGGTTTCTCAGAAGCGAAACTTCGCTGATACAGGTCTGCGGGCGCGCGGCCCGGAATGTTGAAGGAAGGGTTATTATGTACGCGGACGAGGTTACGGGGTCAATCTCAAGGGCGCTGGATGAGATGGGCCGGCGGAGGAAGAAACAGACCGAGTATAACAGAAAACACGGTATAACCCCTAAAAGCATTATAAAAGCTGTCAGAAGGGAAAAGGAGTTCGAGGTTTCGGTAAAGAAGGATGCCATCCGGCATATTATTCCGGATCTGCCTGGTGAGTATGCCGAAGCGGGTGAAGGCTCAATATCCCTGATGGAAAAAGATATGAAGGAAGCCGCGGAGATGCTGGATTTTGAGCTGGCTGCGGCTATAAGGGACCGGATAATTGAAATTAAAGAGAAAACTCGTAAGAAAACTGGCAAGGTCGGCTCTTAAGGAAGACGCCGCCTATCGCGACATAACTTCACGGGCCCTTGAGGCCGGAGGTTTTTTTGTTCGCGCCGATATAAAGGCCCGGCAGGAAGGGGTGGTCTGCGGAACCGGTATAGTCCGGGAAGTATTCAGGCTCCTTTACGCGGATACAGAGACGATCACCGAGAAAACGGATTCGGAAACGGTTCGTCCCGGGGATACGGTAATGGCGATTCGGGCACCGGTAGAAGTTCTCCTTTCAGGCGAACGCACCGCGCTTAATTTTCTTTCGCATTTATCCGGGATATCCACACTTGTCAGGCGTTACGTTGAGGAAGTAAGCAGGGTTAACCCCGGGTGTCTGGTCTATGATACACGGAAAACACTTCCCGGGCTTCGTCTTCCCCAGAAATACGCCGTGATATGCGGAGGAGGGAAATCTCACCGGGGATGCCTGGCCGAGCAGGTTCTCATAAAGGAGAACCACCTTACGGCGTGCGGGATAAGCGCCGGCGAGGCCGTGCGGAAGGCAAAGAGCAGTATTATTGGGTCGCTGGTGGAGATAGAGGTTGAGAATATGAAAGAGCTTGAAGAGGCGCTCTCCGCCGGCGCGGATATAATAATGCTGGATAATTTCCGCATTGAAGATATAGAAAAAGCCTGTAAAACCGCCAGAAAAAAAAATCCCTGCGTAATTATAGAGGCATCCGGCGGCGTGACCCTTGAGACCGCGCCCCGGATCGCCTCCGCCGGAGTCGACAGAATTTCGATAGGAGGTCTCACGACTTCCGCTCCGGCCCTTGATTTCACCCTTCTTATACGGAAGAATGCTTAAGGAACACCACCGGGTACTGTCTTCTACCCAGGCCCGCGCTAGGGATATCTACCGCGCGGGACCCGAGGAGGCGCTTATTTCCGCTGATGAACAGACCCAGGGGCGCGGCAGGAGGGGAAACCGGTGGATATCCCCCCCCGGGGGAGTGTATTTCTCCCTGCTGATAAAGTACCCGGACTCAGCCCGGGCGCAGGCCGGTATTGTTTCGGTTTTTTCAGCGTTAAAAGCACTGGATGGACAGGGTAAGGAAGCTCTCTTCAAATGGCCTAACGATATTATAACCGAAGGCAGGAAATCCGGAGGGATGCTGATAGAGTTCCCGGGCCCGGGCTGGGTTATCGCCGGTTTAGGGGTTAATACCTCTTCCGGGAAACAAAACTTATCCCTGATCAGGGATAAGGCGGGTTTTATAGATATTGACAGGGAAAGGTTTATCAAGGAGTTTTGCCGGAATTTCATAAAAACCCTTGAGAAAAAAAGCTTTGAATACGCAGCGGAGTTTCTCTCCGGGAGGGATTTTCTCCGCGGCAGGCCCATCAGGTGCGGAGAGATTGAGGGAACCGCCCGAGGCATAGGCCCCTCCGGCGGGATTATGATTGAGAGCAGCGGTAAAATCCGATCCGTTACTTCCGGCACCCTTACTCTTCTGAAGGCTCTCCCGAAGCCCCTGGAGTCGCCGCTTCTTCTTGCTGATATAGGAAATACGCGTTCAAGGATAGGGAGCGTTGATTCTGCGGGGCTTTACCGGGCCGTAGATATTCCGACCCGTCCGCTTAGCTCCCTGCCCGGGAGGGTCTCCGGATTTCTGCGGGGTGAAACTGCTTCAAAACCCTATGCAGGCTGCTCTCTTTCATGTGTTGTGCCTTCGGTTGAAAAAACGGTCATTGCGTCTTTGCGTAAAATATCCTCCAGGGTGTCGGTCTCCTCGCCTGCTTCTTCAGCCGGATTAAAGCTCAGTGTTAAGACCCCTCAGCAGCTGGGCGGAGACAGGATAGCAAACGCTGCCGCGGTCTTTCACTATTACGGCGCTGATACAGTAGTCGCAGATCTGGGTACGGCTAACACCTTTGATCTGGTGAGTGGCAGTGGAGAGTACCTGGGAGGGGTCATCGCACCGGGGGCGGATTCCATAATGGATGCTCTTGTTTCCAGGGCCGCCCGCCTGGAAACGGCAAGACCCGCACTTCCCGGTCAGATTATAGGTAAAGATACGGAGTCAGCCTTAAGAAGCGGAATTTACTGCACTATCAAGGGTCAGATATCCGCAGTCTTTGAGTCATTAGAAAAGGAATTAAAGAGAGAGTTTATGCGCATAATTACCGGTGGCGGGGTTGAGCTCCTGGACCGCGAGTTCAGGGAGCGGCATGTCACTGATGAGAACCTGACCCTTAAGGGGCTTACGGCTATCTGGAATTTTAGCCGTCAACCTCAAAAGTAAAACGCTTCCGTTTGTTCGGTTTTTGGGAGGATTTTAAAGACTCCTGCCCCATGACGCAACGGGGTTGCGCCGGGTATAAAAAACCTATGAGAACACCTCCCTGTTGAATAATCTGAAAGGCTTGACAAACGGCTTAAAATAAGTATATAAGACACACTGAAAGGATAATCCCGGGCAGGATTAATAACAGCAGGTAGTTTAAGAAAGGAGGATGATGGAGATGAATCTAAAACCGTTAGGTGACAGGGTGCTGGTAAAGCCCCTTGAGAAAAAAGAGGAAAAGAAGGGCGGAATAATAATACCCGACACAGCCAAGGAAAAGCCTATGGAAGGCACTGTGGAGGCCGTTGGGCCAGGTAAACTTACCGATGCTGGGGAAAGGCTTCCGATGAATGTAAATAAGGGTGACCGGGTTCTTTACGGCAAATATTCGGGAACCGAGGTTAAGATAGATGAGACCGAGTACCTTATAATGCACGAGGACGATATTTTTGGTGTTGTAGGGTAACTGGTAGGGAAAATAAAAGTAATAAGTAAGGAGGATAAGATATGCCTAAACTGCTGAAATTCAAGGATAACGCCTCACAGGCGCTCCTCGCCGGTGTTCACAAGATAGCTGATGCCGTCCAGATAACTCTAGGGCCCAAGGGGAGCCAGGTGATCCTTGATAAGAGCTTCGGAGCTCCGACCATATCATCGGACGGGGTGACTATCGCCAAAGATATAGAGCTTGAGGATAAGTTTGAGAATATGGGGGCGCAGCTGCTGAAAGAGATAGCTTCGCAGACAAATGACGTGGCAGGCGACGGGACCACTACCGCCATAGTTCTCGGAAGGGCTATGGTGCAGGAGGGGTTCAGAAACGTCACGGCAGGAGCAAACTCCAGGCACATAAAGGCCGGGATAGATAAAGCTGTGGCCAAGGTCGTTGATCACATAAAATCCAAGGCAAAACATATAAATACCCGGGAAGAGATCGCCCAGGTTGCCTCTATCTCCGCGGCTGACAAGGAGATAGGTACGCTCATAGCAGACGCTATGGAAAAGGTTGGAAAAGACGGCGTTATTTCC
>SLGR01000033.1 GCA_007136585.1 Candidatus Sumerlaeota bacterium
GCTCTTCTTGGAGTTGCGGCTTTTTTTATTCCGGGGTTCCTGCGCCGGAACGGTTCGGCGCTTGGCGCTGCCGCTTCCGTATCCGCGGCAGCGGGTGCTTTCTTATCTTTTCCGGTTCAGGAGGGGACATTTGCGGGGATCCCTTATTACGCCGGGGTTTTCTCTATTTACCTTGTAGCTCTTACAGGAATTTCCGGGGTTCTTATTGACCTGTATTCTGTAAAAAGAATAAGCCCCTCCGCCCCGGGATACTGGGGTTTCTTCTGCTTAATCATAGCTTCTTCATCGGCGGTCTTTACCGCCGGATCTCCTGCGGCCCTTGGAGTCGCCTGGGTAATCTCCGGGGTTGCTGCGACCTCTCTCTTGCGCGGAATGAAAGATCTTTCGTACTGGACCCTTAAAAAGACCTCAGTAATCTTCAGGGGGGGAGAGACCCTCCTGGTCCTGGGGCTTCTCCTTATGAGCCGCGCCGGGGTAAGCCCCGGTATTTCGGGCTGGGCGATCCCGGGAAGCGGAGCGCTTAAATGGGTCGCTTTTATATGTATAGTTTCCGCTTCCCTGGTGAAATTAGGGGGAGCCCCTTTCTATTCCTGGGTTCCGGGTTTTGCCGGGGATATTCCCGCGGCGGCCGGGGCTTTTCTCCCGGCCTTCCTTAATAAACTTCTGGGCGTTTACCTTCTTAAACAGGGGTTCCGGGAGTGGGCTCCTGCGGGGGACGGAGCGAATATTATGCTTATGATTATCGGGGCCCTTACCCTTACCGGGGCCCTTCTTGCGGCTCTTCCCAGGAATGAACTCAGGAAAATTCTCGGGTTTCACGCCGTATCCCAGGCAGGGTATATCATCCTGGGTATAGGCACGGGAACTGTTACGGGGATCGCGGGAGGTATCGCCCATATGTTTAATACCGCCGTATGCCTGCAGTTCCTTTTCCTGGCAGCCGGGGTACTGGAAGATGAGATCCCCGGCGCGGGGACCGGGGAATCCGGAGGAGTCTATTCCAGGTTCCCGGTGACCTTTGCCGGGTTTATACTCTGCGCGGCGGCCATGTCGGGGCTTCCCCCTCTTAACATTTTTGTTTCCAAATGGATGATCTTACAGGGTATAGTGGAGAGCGGGGCCGTATCCGGCCCCGCCCGGGGATTTTTTCTTGTCGCGGCTCTCTCGGGTTCGGTCCTTGCCATGGTTTCCTTTTTAAAGGTAATACATACTCTGTTTCTGGGGAAACCCGGACGGTTTAAACCTTCAGCGGGAGAGAACCTGACCCTTGAGCTCCCCGCTTTTTTAATACTTCCTCTTATATGCGTTCTGACAGGGGTTTTCCCGGCCGTAACCCTCTACCCGGCTCTTGAGAGCATTCTGGGAAGTTTTGAGTTCCCCGGTGTATGGGTACCCTTTCAGGCCCTGACAGCTCTCTTAGTATCCGGGGCAGCCGGGTATGGTTTTTATGTTTTAACAGGCGCCCTGAGGTTCAGGCGGGTTCCCGTTCTTTCCGGGGAAGATGAACCCCATCCGGGGGTATCAGGTCTTTATGAGGGGTTAAGCGAAGTGCCTCTTCTGAAACCCTTCCGGTTTTCCGAAGACGGACGGTTTGACGGTTTCTTTATTTTCTTCCGGGTTTATTCCCCCGTTGAATCTGTTCTGAAAAAGATAGCGGGTATCCTCATCCTTGCTATAAGGGCGGTGAGAAAAAAATGAGGTTCCCTAAACTCAGAGAACTTCTTGAAACGCTCCGGGCGGTTTCCTCAGGAATCCTTTCTCGGGGGTTTCCCTCTTTGCACCGCAATACGGTTCCGGGGTACAGGGGTAAACCCGTACCCGATCCCGAGTGGTGCATAGGGTGCCGGGGCTGCGCGGGGGTCTGTCCCGCAGAAGCGATACTTATTGAGGATAAACAGGGGGTAAGGCGTATAACGAGGCTCTATGACAGGTGCGTTTACTGCGGAGAGTGCCGGGAGCTCTGTCCGCGTCCTTCTCCCGGGGTTGTCCTTTCCGGGGAGAACGAACCTCCCGGAACCGATAGAAAGGTTATGAGAAGAGTGCAGGAGTTTGAACTCGTGAGGTGCACACGGTGCCGGGCTCCCCTTGGAACAAAGGCTCAGCTCCGGGAAGCTGCCCGGAAAATAGGGCCGGCCCTTGTATCGGCCTCCCCCGATATGCTTCTAATAGAACAGGAGCGGCTGGGCATACCGTTTCCCCCCGCTCTTAGAAGGAAACAGGTGATGCGCCCGGATATTTTTACTTTCCTCTGCCCGGTTTGCCGTAATACGGTTTACAGGGCCGAATCGGATAAATAATCATACCCCGGGGAGACCCTGGAATCCCGGATAGATAAATGTTAAGATTAGGCACTGAAAAACGGAGACCTTTACAATGAAGATAATAAAGAAAATAACCGTAGCGATCTTTTTTTTCCTCTCAGTATTTACCGGATGGGTTGCCATTACGGGTATCGGTATGGAGGAGACCGTCCTTACCTCAGAGTATTACTGGGACCTTATTGAAAGCGGGCGTTTTTCAGCGGGGTTTTACGGAGAAATTAAAAACGCCCTTAGCTCAGAACTTGCCCGGGAGCTTCAGGTACGGGAGCTCGAAGGTGAGCTGGGTTCCCTTATCCGGGATACTCTTGATATAAAATGGGCGGAACAGCAGTTCTTTACATCCGCTGAGGATATTATATCTCTAATGAGAGGAGAGCAGGATGAGCTCTCCCATGTAATTGATATGAGCGAGATAAATATCCGGTTTCGTGAAAACCTTGCTGGTGCTCCCCCGGAGACAAGGGGAAAACTTGAGGATTTCGAGCTCCCGCGGGAGATACCTTTAGCGGATGTTTTCCGGGCGCTCAGGTTCCCTGAAAATATTGAGACTCAGCTGGCCGGGTCAAGATCCCCCCTGAGAGTAAGGGCCCCTTATTTTTTTCTTGCGGTTTTTCTGGCGGGGTTCTTTATTCTATCCGGATTTAAGGTCGGCCTCGGGCTT
The DNA here is from genome assembly GCA_007136585.1 of Candidatus Sumerlaeota bacterium. Classification (GTDB taxonomy): domain Bacteria; phylum CG03; class SLGR01; order SLGR01; family SLGR01; genus SLGR01. The sequence continues at coordinate 2,983 of SLGR01000033.1, forward strand.
TTTGGGTTTGCGATAACCTTATCCGGGATTTCATATTACTTTTTTCTTTACCTGGCGGGAAACGCTCTTCGGGTTCTTCCGGGGAGCGTTGAGAGGGATCTTGTTGCCTTCGCAGATGCCCTGATTTTTGTTTTTCTCTATACGGCATCAAGTTTTGCTTCCGCGGCATTTGGTTTTGCGGTTTCCGGTATTATACTGGTTGCCGCTTCAGTTATTGCGGCGGTTTTATCCGTAGTTTTGCGCAGGAGTTCCTGAACTGATTTAAGAAAAAGGTTTCTTTTAAGGAAATAAAAAACCGGCCTTGAGCCGGTTTTAAGAAAAGATGGTAGCGGGGGAAGGATTTGAACCTTCGACCTCCGGGTTATGAGCCCGACGAGCTACCAGACTGCTCCACCCCGCGTCTGGAATATAATAATTACAGATAATTTGCGGTTTGTCAAATTTTTTCCTATTCTTTAGATATGAAGAGAAAAAAAGACAGAAATTCTCTATTCGGAAGGCTGGTTGAGGTATGCGCTCATCTAAGGTCTGAGGAGGGGTGCCTCTGGGACAGGGAGCAGTCCCACAGGTCGCTTCTCTCATATCTCCGCGAGGAATCCGAAGAGGTTGCTGAGGCGGTAGAGAGCGGGAACCCGGAGGATCTTATGGAAGAGCTGGGAGACCTGCTTTACCAGGTCATATTCCACAGCCAGATAGCCTCCGAAAACGGCGAGTTTGACATATATGACGTGGTCCGTGGGATAACTGAGAAACTTATAAGGCGTCACCCTCACGTTTTTTCTGATATCGAGGCAGGTTCCGTACAGGAAATAAAAGATAACTGGGACCGGATAAAGAAAAAAGA
>SLGR01000166.1 GCA_007136585.1 Candidatus Sumerlaeota bacterium
CACCCGTCAATTATGGAAGCGTGGTCGTATTTATCGGTTATTATGGTCTCCCCGCGGGATACAAGAGAACTTATGACCCCCAGGTTAACCTGCATACCTGTCGTAAAGAGCAGGGCGTCGGGCTTTCCCACAAACGCGGCAAGTTTCTCCTCAAGCTCCTCGTGCATTGCCAGGGTCCCGTTAAGAAACCTTGATCCCACGCACCCCACCCCGAACTTCTCCGTGGCGTTTACCGCGGCTCTCTTGACGGCCGGGTGAGAGGTAAGCCCCAGGTAGTTATTGGACCCCATCATTATCATCCTGCGCCCCTCAACCGTAACCACTGGGTCCTGTCCGGTCTCAACCTTATGAAAGTAAGGATAAATCCCCAGGGCCATTATCTCTTTTGCGGCCGTAAAATTCCTGCACTTGTCAAATATATCACTCATCTCTTCTTCCTCCGGTTCATAACCATCCGTTTTCAAGGTACCACAGGTAAGTATCACGAAAACCTTCTGCAATATCAAATTCCGCAGGGGTTTCCGGGGGGGGCATAACCCAGTCCCCGGCAAGCATCTCCCGGACTTTATCAGGGTTCAGCGGGGCTTCCATTCCCGCCGCCCTGCCGCAGATTACTCCTGCGGCCCCCAGGACCCTGAGAAGCAAATCCGGGATGCGTATACACCTTATTTTTCTTTCCAGGGCCGAGCCCAGCGCCGCGCATACATCATCCCAGGCATAGGATTTCCCGTCGGAAAGATAACTCTCACGCCCGGGGCGGGCCTCTATTATGCCCCGCACGCAGTCCTTTACGTGTATGAAGCTAAGGAGCCCGGCCCCGGCAGGTTTGAAGAAAAACCCCTTTGAGGCCATTTTAAATACGCTGAAAAAATCACTTTCCCGGGGTCCGTAGACCACAGCAGGCCTGACTATTGCCCATCCGGGTATATCCTTTACAGACTCCTCCGCCTCTCTCTTGCTCCTTCCGTAATCCGAGACCGGGCCCCGTCCCCCGGGCCCCCAGGCCGCCTGGCTTGAAACATATACAAATCTTTTCACCGGTTCAGCGCGCCTCTTAAGCGCGCGGACCAGATTAACGGTTCCGGCGGTATTTACATCGTATAACCTCCGGGGGTATAAGGCGCGCACCACCCCCCCGAGATGGTAGACCTCTTCAACCCCTTCAATAGCCCTGTCAAGTGTCCCGGGATCGGTAAAATCGGCGTACGCGCATTCCTTAGGCGTATCGCTTATCCACTTGAGGTCGGAGGTTTTCCTTACCATACATTTCAGGGTGTGCCCCCCGGCAAAAAGGGCTTCGGCAAGATGGCTGCCTATAAACCCGTTTGACCCCGTAATAAGCACCCTGCTCATCAGGAGCTCCTATCCGAGGGCCGCAAGAACGCCCGAGCCCGCAAGAGGTATCAGCAGATTATCATCCACTTTAAGCGGGAGAAGCTCAACCGCGGCGCATACGACAGAACCGGCAAGGGCCGGAAGTATCCCGATATCCAGAACCCCGGAATAAGAGAGTCCGGATAGGACCAGGAAAGTAATAACGATGAAACCCGCGCTCCCCTCAAGGGATTTTCCGAAGAGCTTATGTTTCCCGAACCTTTCCCCTATAAGGACAGCGCTCATATCCCCAATGCTCAGATATATGATCCCGCCGGCGGCGGCTCCAGGCTCAAAGAGAAGAAGGCTGAAGAATACTCCGCCCATAAAGTACGGGCTCCCGGAGAAACTACTGTACTCGCCGGGCTTGAAAAATGGTCTGAAGGCACTGAAAACCCTGGAATTAAACCCGGGAGAAACCATCCTGACCGCATCAAAAGAGGTGATCAGGAAAAGAAAACTTCCGGAGACAGCCAGGGCCGCTTTAACCGAAAATAAAGCCGCGATGACGGGGAATACCAGGCCGGAAAGATGAAAAAGCTTTCTGTGCATAATTGAGTAATATTATCAAATATACTCCGGGTTGACAATATACCCTGTTCTGAATACAATTACAGACTGCGCCGAAGTGGCGGAACTGGCAGACGCGCACGGTTCAGGACCGTGTGGATAACACCGTGTGGGTTCGAATCCCACCTTCGGCACCATAAACTCCCCTGCAGAACGGGGAGTTTTCCATATCAGGTTTCGGGGCTTTTCCGGGCAACAAGGATCCCCGCCTCGTAAAGAATAATAACCGGGACGGCCAGGGCCACCTGGGTAAAAACGTCGGGAGGGGTAAGGAGCGCCGAGAAGGTAAATATAAGAATAATAGCGTAGGCGCGGCCGCTGGCCAGGGTCTTTTTATCTACCAGCCCCGCCGAAGAGACCGCCCTCATTACCAGCGGTATCTGGAAAGTGATACCGAATACCGCAACGATAAGAAAGATAAAGGAGACATACCTGTCTACCGTTATCATAGGTTCAAGGACCGCGGACCCGAATCCAAGAAGAAACCTTAACCCCTCGGGAAGGACTATAAAAAAACCGAAAGAAGCCCCCGCGGCGAAAAGAAGAAAAGCGGCGGGCGCGTATGTAAGGATAAACCTCTTCTCCTTCCTGTTGAGGGCCTCACCCACAAACTTCCAAACCTGCCAGGTTATAAACGGCGAGGCCACCAGGGCCCCGACAAGGACCGAGACCTTAAAGGTAACGACAAAAGCCTCCTGAGGGGATATAAAAACCAGCCCCGCATCTATAGGGCGTCTCAGAAGCTCCAGCAGCGTTCCGTGAAAGAAGAAAGCCGCCGCAGAAAAAATAAGAACCGCGCCGGCCGAGAGAAGTATACGGCGGCGCAGCTCCTCAAGGTGTTCTATAAAAGGGCGCCTTGTATTATCCAATATCCCTGTTTTCGTTATCTTCCTTTTCTTTCTCCTTAGACTCCCCCTCCTCTTCCGGGGGCGGGTTCTTGAACTCCTTGACCGCCCTCCCCAGGGATCTGGCTATCTCGGGAAGCTTCTTAGCTCCGAAAAGCAGGAAGATTATAAGGAATATTACCAGTAATTCGGGCATTCCAAGTCCGGGCATAACTTTAGACCGACTCCACGGATTTTACATCGGGGACCTGCTTTTTAAGCATACGCTCGACTCCGGATTTAAGGGTCATCTGGGACATCGGACACCCGGCGCAGGCCCCGGTAAGCCTTACTTTCACAACCCCGTCCTCGGTTATTTCCCTGAGTTCAAGGTCCCCCCCGTCAGCCTGGAGCGATGGCCTTATCGACTCAAGCGCCTCTTTAATTTTTTCTCTATCCGGCATATTTTCTCCTTTTTCTCCGTTTCATTCTGCGCCGGAGGCCCATCCTCCGGTTTTACACAATTAACATATTCTTCCTCGGGGACGCGAACCCCGGGTACCGCAGTATACTAATTTTAACCATATAAGCTCTCTTTTCAATCCTTACCCTCTTCTGAGGCAATGCGTTCAAACCCCAGCGAAGAACCCGCCCCGGCGGCAAAGGCTCCCAGACGGGTAAGAATTTCCACGGCGGAAACCGGTATAACGTTCCTTGCGGCGCTCAGCGCATCCCCGGCGCAGACGGCGGAAAAATCCTTAAACGGCCATAACAGGTATAAGGAACCGGCCACCAGGCCCGTCAGAAATGAAAGGGTTATATCCCTGCGCCTGCGCAGAAGCCGGTTCATAACCCTTACAAAGAAGAGAAGCCCGGCAAGGCACCCCAGACCGAAGACCGCGAGGAATATAAAGGAGGAGAGACTCAGCGTTGATGTAAACTCCCTTATATTTGATATTATCCTTCCGTATATACCCAGTATAACCATAAGCGAGGAACCGCTGACTCCGGGAAGAGCCATCGCTGATATCCCCGCAGCCCCTGAGAGAAAAACATAGAGGTGCCCGCGGGTACCCTGAAAGGGGCGCCCGTAAAGAGACAGGAGTATAACAGCGGCAGCTCCGGCAATCGCCGCAAGGTATACCCCACTGCTTCTCCTTCCTATCATCCTCGCCGGAACCCGTATGGACGGCAGTATAAGTCCGGAGAAGAACGCGAGCGTAAGACCGGGAAACCTGGATATAAAATAATCCGCGGGCCAGGAGAAGACAGCTATCCCCAGTACGGCCCCGATGAAGATCTGAAAAAGAAATATCCCGTCAACCCGCTCAACCTCGCTTTTTATGCGCCCTGAGAAAACACCCTTTAGGAAACTCAGGTCCAGCGAGGAGAGAGACTCCATAAGCCGGGTATATATCCCCATTAAAAGAGCAAAGGTTCCGCCGCTAACCCCGGGTATGAGGTTTGCCATTCCTATAAGGACGCCTTTAAAAAATGATATCATGGTGCCGGTTTCCACCGTATTTGTTCAAATTCAGCGACCCGTCCGCTGTAGACTCTCACCCCTTCTCTCTCCAGCAGGAGCTTCTTTCCAGGAACCCCGCCCGGACCTGAGAATCCCCCGAGCCTGCCGCTTTTAAGAACAACCCTGTGACAGGGAACCTCCGGCATACCGGGGCTCCGGCGCAGGGCCGACCCTACCGCCCGGGCGGAGCCGCGGCTCAGGGCGCAGGCTATATCCGAGTAGGCGCTGACCCGTCCCTCTGGTATCTGTTTTACTATATTAAAAACTTTTTCCGTGAAAGAACCGCGCATTTTATCATTCCGCTATCTTCCGGCGAAGCGCGGAGACCGACGGTATTGTCATACCCCCCGGCTCCTTTATAATAAGCTCTTCATCCCTCAGTTCCTTCATGGTTCTTGTAACCACTTCGCGCGCCGTACCGGCCAGTTCACTGAGATCCTGGTGGGTAAACTCCCCCGGAAGAAAAACCGCTCCCTCTGGTTTATCTATACCGTACCTGGAAGCGAGGTTTATGAGACAGAGTATAAGCCGGTCGCGGACCCCTTTGAATGAAAAGAGCTCTATCTCCCTGTCGGCTTTTCTGAGCCGCCCGCAGAGAGCCCTGGCAAGGGCAAGCAGTATCCCGGGGTGCTCCGAAAGGAGGGACTGGAAATCATCAAACCTGAGTACTAAAACCTCCGAATCCGATACAGCTACAGCGTTGGCCGAACGGGGGCTGCTCTCAAGAAGCGCCATCTCACCGAAAAAATCCCCGGTTTCCAGGTACTCAAGAGTCTTGACCTGCCCCCCTGAAGACATTTTATAGATCTTGATCCGTCCGGAGCGCACTATATAAAAATCCCTTCCGGGTTCGGATTCAAAAAACACGTGTTCCTTTTTACTATAAGTTTTATCCGAAAAGAGAGAGATTATTTTACTTAAGTCTTCTCCGGAAAGGGAGCTGAAAAGCGGGACCTTTCCCAGAACTTCTTTTATATTCATACAGCGATTCTACAATTATACCCCCGGGATTGCAATAGAGGGACGGATGTGAAAATGTGAAAGTTTGAGTAAGGTGCTACTCGCGGTGAAACCGGGTATCCCAGTGCTTATCCCCGTCGTCATCCTCCCGCCGGCCGCCGTATATCCCCACTCTTCTTTCGGGAAACGCCAGGATATTCACCAGGAACCACATCTCCACTTCATCTCCCCTTCTTACAAGCCGGATATTGGACTGCCAGCAGTGCATATCCCAGACAGCGCTGAGACTCTGTTCAATGATCTCAGAGAACGAGTACGCGCCCCCCTGCCTCTCAAAGTACATCCTGGCGCCGGGCATGATCTGAAAATCACCTATGCGGAACTCAAATCTCTGGCTGAGTTCAAGCCTCTCCGGGTATAGATAATTATACCTTAACCTGGTCTCGGATAACCCGGCAAAATACATCTCACCCAGCCACTCCAGGGTCTCCCCTTCATCGTAATCATACCTGTTCATAAGGTAGAACCTGTTCCTTCCCCTTCTGTACTCAGCGCTGCTTAATATCTCACCCACGGGGCGGGGTTCTCCTTCAAGGAAATTATAAGAGGCACTTGCGTTTATACTAAGACCCCTTAAAGGCAGCACCGAAACTTCGTTCCGGAGAATTGAGGTTACGGTCTCGTGTGGGGACTGAAGCTCCCGGCGCCAGGAGTAGCTGTTGCTTATAAACACCCGGTTATAAAAACCCTGCCTTACCCCCAGTCCGGCCCGCGCGTAATGCCTCAGATCCCCGCGCTCCTCCCAGCGGCCGTCATACCCCGTTGACGGAAAAAATGACACGTAATACCTCCGCCCCGGATCCAGCCGGTAGGAACCTCTGAAAATACCACGCCAGTTCAGGGCGGAACTCCAGAGCCCGCGATCATCCTCATACCTGTTTTCATACCCCGTATCCCCCGAGAAACTTACCCTGCCGGGAAGAGCCAGGGGAAATAGCCGCAGGGAGGCCCCGGGGAGTATAAACCTGTCTATACTGTAGCTGCCGTCTTCCCAGATATCCATCCTGTCTGAGTATAAAGAGGCCTGGTAACGCGTTCTTGAAAGGTCCGCTCCGAACTGGTAATAGAGGTTTTCCTGTTTATAAAGGGCGCTTTCCCTGTCATAATCGTAACCAAACTCCCGGTACGAGGTATACTCTGTCCGGTAATTAAGCGTGAGATCCCCGGAAGCCCTATGCCACCCCTTTAGAAAAAGTCGCCAGCGCCGCGCTCCCGTATCGGATTCATTTATGTAATAGACCTCGGCCTCTGATCTTCCCCCGGAGTGCCCGTATTCGTGCCCCAGCCTGAAACCTGCGCCCTTAACACTCATAAGATCTACCCCCGCGTATGTGCGGGATCTCTCAGTAAACGGGTATGAGACCCTTGTCTTGAGGTAATACCCCGCAGAATCGCTCTTTCCCGCGTCAAAACTGTACCTGAGTTTCTCAGGGCCCAGATTTCTAAAGAAATACGGGTAGTAGAAACTCGGGGCCCCCCGGAGATAAAGAACAGTATTCCAGGCCGTTATTCTGGAATCCATTTTCAGCCGTATATTCCTTCCGGCAAACCTGTAATGAGGAGGCTGGTGATCGCAGGTGGTCAGATCGCCCTCCGGTATGAGAAACTCATTCGTACCGGCAATAAGAACCTTCGGCGCTGTAATATAGAGAGGTGAGGCGGTTATCCGCGTATCATACACGGTTCCCGTGGAACTCCTGAGGTTGTAACTCATGCTGGAGGCGTACACAGTGTACCTCTCCATTTTAAATACTATGTTTCCCCGGGCCTCCACAACTGAACTCCGGCGGCAGTATATAATATGGTCTCCCGTAAAATCCATCCCGGAGTACACGACCCTCGCGCTGCCCCTGGCGTAAACTGTATCTTCCGCGCTATCATAGAGTATACTGTCGGCTGTTATATCAGCCGGCTCCCCTTCGCTTCCGTGAAGAGCGGACCCGGCTGAAAGAAGCAGTATAAGAGCCGGCAAAAAGAACTTAAGTAAACTTTTCATACGCATAACTCAGAGCGGGTTTTACTATTGAAAGCGAGCCGCAGGCCAGGAGCACGTCTCCCCTTTCCATACCGTCAAGAGCCGCGGCGGCGGCTTCACTGAAACTTCCGGCTTCCGAGGCATCTGTAAATACCCCTGAAAGCTCCCGGGCGGGAAGGGATCTCTCCCTGTCGGGAGCAAGGGTCCAGGCGCGGAAAACCGTCTCATCCAGTATCTCAGCCATCCTTACGTAATCCTTATCCCGGTAGAGACCTATTATCAGAAAAACCCGGCTCCCAGGAAAATAACTCCTTATATATCCGTCCAGGACCCGTATCCCGGCAGGGTTGTGGGCAGCATCTACAATAAACCTCTTCTCCTCCCCCATATCAAAGATATCCAACCGCCCCGGGTTCTTAGCATGAACTATGCCTCTCCTGACCTCTTCCTCCCCTATACCCAGGACCAGTGCCGCGGCGGCGGCCAGGGCGGAGTTTAAAACCTGGTGTTCGCCTCTCATACCCGGCGAAATATCATTAATAACCTTCTTTCCCATAAATAAATCGTAAGTGTACTCTCCCCCGCCGGAGCTCCTGACCCCTGCCGTTTTGAACTCCCTTCCGTATGTGTAAACCCTGCTTCCCGCGGATATGGCGCTCTCCCTTATGTAAGGGGTCCCTGAACCGTCTATGACAGGGTAACCGGGCCTTATTACCCCTGCCTTCTCCCGGGATATATCCTCAACACTGCTTCCAAGTATCCGGGTATGTTCAAGAGATATGGAGGTTATGAGCGAAATATTTTTATTACCGCAGAGATTTGTAGCGTCAAGGCGCCCGCCCAGCCCCGCCTCCATAACAGAATACACGCACCGGGAACCGGAAAAATGCATTAAGGCGGCAGCGGTCAGTTTTTCAAATACGGAAAGAGATTCGCCGGTATTTCTTTCAGCCTCCCTTACCCGCCGCAGGGTTTCACGAAAATCTCTCCGGGATATCTCTTCGCCGTCTATCTTTATACGTTCTGCATACCTGAAAATATGCGGGGAAGTGTATAACCCGGTTCTTATGCCGGACTCGGAGAGTATTGAACTCAAAAAATTACACGCTGAACCCTTCCCGTTACTCCCGGCTACGGATATAACAGGAAGTGTCTCATGCGGAGACCCCAGCTCCCGCATAACACTGCGGAGCGGTTTCAGGGAGAACCCGGAACTCAAATTTTTATCTGAGGAAGGCCCGGCTTTTCTTGAAAAAACCCAGGAGCGTTATAAGTGTGGGCCTGAGATCCTCCCTCTCAACAACCATATCGAGCATCCCGTGCTTCAGAAGGAACTCGGCTCTCTGAAAACCGGGAGGCAGATCCTCCTTTATTGTCTCCTTTATAACCCGGAGGCCGGCAAAGGCTATAAGAGCGTTGGGTTCGGAAATATTCACGTCCCCGATCATCGCGAAGGAGGCTGAGACCCCTCCGCTGGTGGGGTCGCACATCACCGAGAAATATGGTATTTTCTCCTTGCTTAGACGGGAGACCGCCGCGGCTGTCTTGGCCATCTGCATAAGCGAGAGTATCCCTTCCTGCATCCTGGCCCCGCCGGAAGAGGAGACAAGTATTATAGGGCACCTTTTCTCTATAGCCCTTTCAGCGGCAAGACAGACCTTCTCACCTACCACGGACCCCATACTCCCCCCCATAAAAGAAAAATCCAGGGCGCACAGGACAATATCATGACCGCCCATTTTTGCGTAACCGGCGGTTATCGCCTCGCTCTGTTTTGTTTTCTTTTTATACCTTTCAACTCTGTCCGTATAGGGGACCTTATCATGAAATTCAAGCGGATCCGCCGTCATTACCTTCCGGTCAAATTCACTGAAGGTTCCCTCATCGGAGAGCATAGATATCCGCTGCCTGGAGTTAAGCCTGAAATAATAATCGCACTTGGGGCATATCATCAGGTTTTCCTGAAGCTCTTTACTGTATATTGAGTGCCCGCATCCCGGGCACTTTTCAAAAAGCGCTCCGGGGTCAGAGGTTTTCTTTACCACAGTGAAATCTCCCTTATATATTCCTTCATTTTCCCGTAATCTATCTTTCGCGGAGATCTGTTTATCTCGCTTCCGAGGCTCCAGGCATAAGGCTGGAGGACCCCGCAGATCTTTTTTATCCGGGGAAGCTCCATATTCCCGGATAGGATAAGTTTATCGCTCTCAAAATTCTCCTTAATCTCCCCCATGAACCCTTCGGAATATTCTTCCGGAACCCTGACCTGGTAAAATCCGTCCTCAGGGGTTCTCTCAACCGATACGCCTGCTGCCGGGACCAGCTTTCTAACATCAGTAAACCTCTCCGGAATCTGAGGAGGCTCATCCGGGACCGGGTACTCTATATACTTCGGAGATATTTTTTCAAGGAGTCTCCTCCCCGCGTTCTCCGGACCTGGAACCTCAAGGACAACTGCGGTATAAGAAGGCAGCATACCGCTTATCTGCGCCGCCATATCCGGGGATACTTTCACAGGATCGCCCTCCGAGAGAGAGACCGATATAAACTCTACTCCCAGAATAGCGGCCCATCTGGCATCCTCGGTATTTGTTATTCCGGAAATCTTAATTCCGGGCATTATCTTCCATTTTTCTCAGTTGCCTCCGGATACTTATAGCAAATTTTTTTACCGGATTAAAGCATCCGGAGGAGGAAGAGATGATTTTTTTTGTAAGAGCCGAACCTATTATAACTCCGTCCGAGAAGGCTGCTACCTCCCGTGCCTGGGCGGGAGATGATATCCCGAAACCGCAGTATACGGGGCACGGGGATACCCTGAGAGCCAGCGAAAGTTTTTCCCTTAAATCCTCCGGCAGCTCCGGACGGGTTCCGGTTACGCCGAAGGAGCTGACATAGTACAGAAAAGGCCGGGACCTCCGGGTTATCATCTTGAGCCTTTCCTGCGAGGTTGAGGGAGAGGCAAGAAGAACCGTATCAATACCGAAACGGCGGGCCGCTCCGGATACGGAACCGGATTCCTCCGCGGGAAGGTCCGGGATTATAAGGGCGCTGAACCCCGCCCCGGAGACAGCTTCCAGGTTCTTCTCAATACCTCCCGCCAGAAGCACGTTCAGGTAGCTCATAAGCACAAGTGGCATTTTAATCTGATTCCTTATATCCGCCGCGGCTTCAGTGATCTTCTCCAGAGTTACCCCCGAGGAGATAGCTTCCCCTGAAGCTCTGCGGATAACAGGACCGTCAGCAAGAGGATCCGAAAAAGGCACCCCGACCTCCACAAAATCCGCAAGGTCCTCTCCGTCAATTATCTTGAGCAGTTCGGTAAACCTCTCCGTACTGGGCCAGCACCCCGTAAGAAAGAAACTGAGACCCTTTTTCCCCGAAGATTTTAACCTCCGGGTCTTTTCTCTGAGTATATTTTTTTTCATAATTAACCTAACCGCTTCCCCGTCCTGTTACTGCCGCTCTCATCCAAAAATACCCTTCATTCATTTACAGTCCCCGTCGGTATCGGTTTCCGGGTTTGCTCCGTCCTTCGGACGGAACCCCTCGGAGCAGCCATAGGCTGCGAGAATGAGAAAACAGATACCGGCAGTGGCTGACTCAGTATTTTCATCAGTGAGCCCACGCTCATTGATTTCCCTCTTTCTCAAGGAATCCCCTTACTATATCAAGGTCTTTCTCACCCCGCCCCGAGAGACATACAACCACCGTATCATCCTTCTTCCACTTCCGCCCCATTACCCAGGCCAGGGCGTGGGAAGATTCAAGGGCCGGGATTATCCCCTCGTTCCGCATCATCCACATAAACGCATCGACGGCCGCCTTATCATCAACTCTCACATACTCAGCACGCCCGGTATCCCTGTAGAACGAGTGCTCCGGCCCCACCCCGGAGTAATCCAGTCCGGGGGCCGCCGAACTTGTAAGCTCTATCTGTCCGTCCTCACCGTAAAGAAGATAACTCATTGAGCCGTGAAGGACCCCAACCTTCCCACGGGTCAGGGAGGCGGCCCCGGCTGCCTCTATCCCGGTCATGGAAACCCCGCTCTCCCTGAAGAAAGGATAAAAGAGGCCTATGGAATTGGAACCGCCTCCCACGCAGGCTGCCAGATGCGTGGGAAGCCCCTTAAGCTGTTTTTTAACTTCTCTCCCTATAACGGACTGAAAATCCCTAACCATAAGCGGGTAGGGGTGCGGCCCCACGCAGGAACCCAGAAGGTAGTACGTCCTTAGCGGGTCGGAGACCCAGTCCTGTATGGCCGCGTTTACAGCATCCTTGAGGGTCCCTTCCCCCGTATCTACCTTCTCCACGCGCGCTCCGAGCATACGCATCCTTGAGACGTTCTCGGACTGCCTTTCGATATCCCTGTATCCCATATATACGGTGCACTCAAGATCCAGAAGAGCCGCCGCCGTGGCGCAGGCGACCCCGTGCTGACCCGCCCCGGTCTCTGCAACAACTCTTTTTTTTGAAGTGTACCGGGCCGCAAGTCCCTGACCGAGGGCGTTATTTATCTTATGCGCGCCCGTATGACACAGGTCCTCTCTTTTCAAGTATACCCGGGCGCCGCAGTAAGAAGTGAGTTTCTCTGAAAGATAAAGCGGGGTAGGCCTTCCGGTAAAACTCTCTAAAAGCCCCTTAAGCTCACGCTTGAAACAGGGGTCCTTTTTAAGGCTCCTGTACGCCTCTTCAAGCTCTATGAGCGGGGTCATAAGCGTCTCCGGCACGAACCTTCCTCCGAACCTGCCGTAATAACCTCTTTTACAACTCATAGTTTTTCACCTTCCGCACGAGCTCCGAGACCTTTTCCTGAGACTTTTTTCCCGGCGAAACCTCGCTCCCCGTAGCGGCGTCCACACCGTATACCCCGTACCCCAGCGCCTCCTCCACGTTTTCGGGGGTTATCCCCCCCGCGACAAAAAACCGGGACCTTATCCCGGGAGAAAGAAGAGAGAGCTTCTCCCACTCAAAACTCTTCCCGCTTCCTCCAGGTTTCTTCCCGGAGTAATCGCAGAGGATAAAATCAGCCGCGTCAAGGTAACCGCCAAACTTTTTACGTTCTTCTATAACCACTTTCTTTATAACCTTTACCCCCGGCAGCCTCTCTTTGACCTTCCTTATAAGGGGTATATCCCCGGAGCCGTGAAGCTGGATAAAACCGGGGTTTACTAACCTTACAATCTCCTCCCACTCCCGGAGAGACAGGTCCACCCCGACCACCGCGGATTTTTCTCTTATCTCCGGGGTAATAAGTTTCTCCAGAGACCTTATGCTAACGCGCCTTTTTGAACCCGGGTATATATTAAATCCCAGTATATCAGCCCCCGCATCCAGGCATATATCCCTGCCCGGCTCGTCTGTTATACCGCATATCTTTACAATACTCATCCGGAGAGACCTCCGCGGACGAGGTCCGATGCAGTAAACCTCCCTGATAAGACCAACCTCATATCCCCTTAAGGGATTTAACCATACCGCCGGGGTCATCCGAAAGAAGGAGAGCTCCCCCGACAAGGAAAGCGTCGTACCCCGCCGCCGCCAGTTCCCTTACCCTCCCGGCAGAGGAGATCCCGCTCTCAGCCACACGGATAATATCCGGGGGAATAAGAGCCGCTATATCCGTATGAGCGGAAGGGTCCACCTCAAGCGTAACCAGGTCCCGGGAGTTTACCCCTATTATCTCCGCGCCGGCCTCAAGACACCTATCAACTTCCCAGGGAGCGTGTATCTCAACCAGAGCCTCAAGACCGTACTCCGAGGCGCAGTTCAGAAGTTCCGAGAGTTTCCTGCCGGGAAGAAGCCCGGCTATAAGAAGAACCGCGGAGGCCCCCAGGCAGGCCGCCTTCGCTACCTGGAGGGGGCTTATGATAAAATCTTTCATAAGCGCCGGTCCGCCGAAAACCCCGGCAGCCGTCCTCAGGTCTTCGGGGCTCCCCGAGAAGTATTTATCCTCTGTAAGGACAGAAATAGCATCCGCTCCCGAGCTGCGGTAAACCTCCGCAAGTTCCCCTGCGGAAAACCCGGTGAGCCTCCCCGCCGAAGGGGAGGTTTTTTTTATCTCTGCTATTATACTTACCCCCGGGGTTCCGAGAGCCCTTGAGAATCTTTTCTCAGACACGGCATAAACGGCCTCCTCCAGGCAGCGCCTGTAATAATCCTTTTTCCGCGCAAGAAGTTCTTTTTTATAAGAAGCAGCCTTACTTAGAAACACGGTTCCTTCTTTCAATTATGCCGGTAAAATTTTTAATAAGACCCAGCCCCTCTTCCGAGATTATGGACTCGGGGTGAAACTGAACCCCGAACTGTTCAAACTCCCTGTGGCGCAAGCCCATAACCTCCCCCGAATCCGCCCGGGCCGTGATCTCAAGGACTTCTGGGAGGGCTGCCTCGTCCACAGCCAGAGAATGGTACCTGGTAGCCCTGAAGGGGTTCTTCAGACCCCTGAAAATCCCTTTACCGTCATGGTGTATCAGCGAGGTCATACCGTGCATAATATTCCGGGCGCGTATAATCCTGCCCCCGTATGCCTCCGCCAGGGCCTGATGCCCCAGACAGACCCCCAGAAGCGGTATATCCCGCGGGAGAATCTTTATCAGCTCCACGCTTATTCCGGCCCCGGAAGGGTCTCCCGGACCCGGAGAGATAAGAACGCCTCCGGGGTTTGAACCTGCAATGAACTCAGGGGTCTTCTCGTCGTTTCTGTAAACGGTTACCTCCGCGCCCTGCCTGCTCAGGTAATCGCAGAGGTTATATACAAATGAGTCGTAGTTGTCTATTACAGTTACTTTCACCTGAAAATACTCCCCAGTACCCCCTCAGACTCTGCCGGTATCTGTTTTCGGGTTTGTTCTGAGGGCAGGGAAGAACCCCTCGGAGCAACCGCAGGTTGCGAGAATGAGAAAACGGATG
>SLGR01000201.1 GCA_007136585.1 Candidatus Sumerlaeota bacterium
AACAGCTTTATCGGGAAGCCCTACGGTCGTATAGGAGGGAACCCCCTTACGTGTATCAACTTCCACTGTAACCGGGAAAGCGTCCACCCCGGATATGGCAAGACTTAAAACCTTACTTACGGGCATAAAAGCGGGTATCCATTACTCTCATATTCAGTCTCTTTTACGGGTTCTTTCCGGGCTTTTCTTTAACCCGGAAGGATACCCCCGGAAGCAGCCTCCCTGATACTGCAGGTTATATACTGATTTTTTCCTCAATACCTTCAGGTGACAGATACTCTTTTTTCCCGCTTCTCCTGCAGACAACCTCAAGTTTTCCGTCCTTCATGTAACTTTTGCCTACAATGATCTGCACCGGAAGCCCCAGAAGCTGCGCATCCTTGAACTTCACCCCCGGAGACTCATCCCGGTCATCCCAGAGCACCTCGTATTTTTCGGAAAGTTTTTCGTAGAGACTGCGGCATATATCCTCCGTATCACCGGAGAGCTGGATAAGGGATATCTCAAAAGGCGCGATGGCAGCCGGCCATATTATCCCGTCAGAATCGTGGTTCTGCTCTATGGTCGCCGCAGCCACCCGGGTAACACCTATCCCGTAACACCCCATTATCATATCTTTCTCCCGGCCGTCTTTATCCACGAACCTGGCCCCCATAGCTGAAGAATACTTCGTTCCAAGGAGAAACGTATGCCCAACCTCTATCCCCCTCATAATCTTGAGCTCCCCGCCGCATTTCAGGCAGAGGTCGCCCTGCTGCAGCTTCCTAAGCCTTCCTTTCCAGGAGACAGTATAATCCCGGGGAAAGTTTATATTGATAAGATGATAATCTTTCTTTCCGGCTCCGCTTACGGCATTCTGAACCGCTAGAACCTCCTCGTCGGCAAAAACCGGAATCTTCGCCCCGCAGGGTCCGGAAAACCCCGGAGGGCCTCCTGTAACGGCTTTTACCGTTTCGGGCTCCGCAAGGTTGAGCCACTTAGCCCCGCTGGCGGAAAGAAGCTTATCCTGGCAGAGTTCATGGTCCCCCCTTACCAGGGCCGCCACCGGGCCCTTATCAGAGTCAAATATGAGTGTTTTTATGAATTTCCGGGGTTTCTCCGAGAGAAACCCGCTTACTTCCTGCACCGTGGTTACCCCGGGCGTATGAACCTCTTGAAGCGGTTTCTCCTCCTCTTCAGGAAACCCGGGTTCACCTTCAGGGCCTTTAAAACCGGCCATTGAGGATGAGGCCCCGTACCCGCAGGAGCAGACGGCCACTTCCTCCTCGCCCGTTGAGGCAAGAACCATAAACTCGTGTGAAAACTCTCCGCCTATATTCCCGGTATCGGCTTCTACTACAGCAAACTCCAGCCCGCACCGTTCAAAAATCCTCTTATAGGCCTTAAAATGAAGATCATATGAGCTCCGGCATCCTTCCAGGTCGGCGTCAAAACTGTAGGAGTCCTTCATATAGAACTCACGGGCCCTCATAACTCCGAACCTGGGGCGTATCTCGTCGCGGAACTTCATCTGAAACTGGTATAAGGTTACAGGAAGCTGCTTGTAGGACCTTACGTTCTCGGAAACGATCTTCGTAACTACCTCCTCGTGTGTAGGGCCCAGGCAGAACTCCCTTCCGCCCCGGTCCTTGAGACGCATAAGCTCCGGACCGTAGAGATCCCACCTTCCGCTCTCCTCCCAGAGACTCCTGGGCTGCATGGCGCTCATTACGATCTCCTGGGCCCCCGCCGCGTCAAGCTCTTCTCTAATTATCTCTTCTATTTTTCTTACGGTACGCCACCCCAGCGGGAGAAACTCGTATACACCTGAGGCGAGTTTCCTTATCATCCCGGAGCGTATCATCAGCTTATGGGAAGGGATCTCGGCCTCCCGCGGATCCTCCTTGAGCGTAGGCAGAAAATACTCTGACATTTTCTTTGAATATTTCATAACTTCACAACTTTCTGAACTCCCGGATAAGCATCCGGATCATCTCTTTCTCCCCTGATTCCGCGGTTTTAAGGGCTTTTCCCTTCCTGATAATAAGCGCCCCGTTCCTTGTCCCGCATATACCTATATCGCAGTGAGAAGCCTCACCGGGCCCGTTTACCTCGCAGCCCATCACCGCTATACTAAGAGGCTTTTCCCTGTCCTCCGGGGCAAGTTCCGATATCAGGGTATCCAGCCAGGAGGAGACGTCTATCCTGCTCCTTGAACACCCGGGGCAGGAAATTACCTCCAGCGCATCGCCGTACCCGAAAACCGCGTTCCTTAAAATAACAGCAGTTCTCACCTCTTCCACGGATTCATCCGTAAGCGAGACCCTTATGGTATCGCCTACCCCGTCTACCAGAAGCGCGCCCAGGGCGGCCGATGTCTTTATGATTCCCTCCCGGGGCGGCCCCGTTGCCGTCACTCCTATGTGAAGGGGGGTATCGGAACGCATTGAAAAAAACCTGTTTGCATCCACTGTGGCTGTTACCGACGGGGATTTCATTGAGACAAGAAAATTCTCAAACCCTCTTTTCCTGAGTTTATCATCCCACTCAAGAGCAAGTGAGGCAAGCTCTTCGGAACCGTGAGCCCCGCAGGAACCGCTGTTAAACCCCAGCCGGAGCGCCGCTGAGCGGCGGGCTGCCGCTTCCGCTGTCTCAAGAACCCCTTTCTCGGGGGTATTTCCGGGGTTTACCCTTACCTTGTCAAACCCCGCCTTCAGGGCCGAGGCCGCTATCCCGGGGCTGAAATGACAATCCGCCACAAGCGGGACCCCCAGTTCACTGAGCGCTCCGTATACCGCGGCTGAATCCTCGCCGGGAACAGCCGCCCTTATTATCTCCGCCCCGGCCTCCACCAGCCTGCGCCCTTCTTCAAGTATCTTCTCAGGTTCGTCAAGAGGGGATTTAAGCATACCCTGTATTCTAAGCGGGCTACCTTCCCCTACAGGGAGTCCGCCTATCATTACCTGACGGCTCCTCACTGAAACACCCTCAGTATATCCTGCCAGGTGGCAAAAAGTATAAGCGCTATAAGAAGGGAGACTCCTATCATATTCGCCACCGCGATTTTCTTCGGGTCAAGGGCCGAACCCTTGACTTTTTCCGCGAAAGCCAGAACTATATGCCCCCCGTCAAGGATGGGTACGGGAAGGAGATTTATCAGCCCCAGCTGGACGCTTATGAGCGCTATGAGCTGAAAAAGAGAGATTAACCCGTGCCTGGCAGCATCCGAAACGGCGTGGGCTATTCCGATGGGTCCGGAGACATCGGCCTCCATCCGCCCGGTTATCATAAGCCACAGAAACTCAAGCAGGGTAAGGCTTATAAAAAAAACGTATCTTATGCTCTCTACTATGGATTCAAAGAAACCAAGCTTCACCTCTTCAACCGGAGCGGTTATTCCCAGAAACCCCCGGCCGCTCGCCTCTTCATACTCAGGAGCGGCCTCTATATTAATCACCTCTCCTTCCCTATCCACTTTAAAGTTTATAACCTCTCCCCCCCGCTCGGAGACCATACTCACAAGCTCCTGCCAGGTTGAAACTCCGGCACCGTCCACGGTCAGAATTCTATCACCCTCCTCAAACCCCGCCTCAACCGCAGGGTACCCTTCAACCAGACCCCCTATGACCGGCTCATCTACAACCTGTGTCATACCGGCAAGGTAGATTATAAGGAAAAGGATGAGAGCGCCGGTGATGTAATTCATCGCGGCCCCGGAGATAAGGACCGGGATCCTCCTTAAGGGGTCAAGACTCAGAAAGGAGCCCGGCTCCCCCGCGGACTCGTCCTCCATTGTATCGCCTTTCATTCTGACATACCCCCCGAGCGGGACCGCGGAGATGCGGTACCGGACCCCTTTTCTTGTAAACCCGAAAATCTCCCTGCCAAACCCCAGGGAGAAGACCTCCACGTCTACCCCGCTCTTTAAGGCCACTATAAAATGACCCAGCTCGTGAACAAATATCACAACCGAAAAAGTAAATATTATCGCAATTAAAGATATCATTTTCCCTCCGCAAAGCCGACAGCGGCGCTGAACGCCCTTTCATAAAGTTCAATAATTCCCCCGGAAGATTCTAATGATCCGGAGAGCCCTTTTTCAAGTGTCCTTGAGATTATACCGGGGATATCGGTAAAACCTATACTCCCGTTAAGGAAAGCCCTGACCGCCGCCTCGTCGGCGGCGCAGAGGACCACCGGGGCCTCCCCGCCCCTGCGCCCGGCATCCACCGCCAGGTCAAGACAGGGAAACCTCTTCCTGTCCGGGGTATAGAACTCAAGTCTGGCAAGATCCGCGGCATCAAGGGAAAAACCCGGAAGTTCAGCCCTTGCGGGGTGTGATATGGCGTAACTTATGGGTATCCTCATATCCGCCGGAGCGATATGAGCAAAAAGGCTTCCGTCCGTAAACTCAACCATAGCGTGCACAAGAGACTGGGGGTGAATCAGAACATCAAGCATATCAAACCCGAGATCAAAAAGGTGAGAGGCCTCTATTATCTCCAGCCCTTTATTCATAAGGGTGGCTGAATCAACCGTGATTTTTTCTCCCATATCCCAGGTGGGATGCGACAGGCAGTCATCCGGGGTGACACCCCGGAGCTCATCCGCGCTCTTTCCGTATACCGCCCCCCCGGAAGCTGTCAGTATAACCTTCCTTACCTCCCCGGTCTTTACCCCTTCAATAAGCTGAAAAACCGCGGAATGTTCGCTGTCCACGGGGATGAGTTCTCCTCCGGCTGAGAGTCTCTCTTTTATGAGAGGCCACCCCATCACTATTGATTCCTTGTTCGCGGTTGCGACCTTCTTTCCCGCCTCCAGGGCCCGTAGGGTCGGTTCAAGACCGGCTATACCGCTTATTGCGTTTACTATCACCCCGGAGGAGGGGGACTCTGTCATCTCCCGGAGACCGGTTTCCCCGCAGAGAACCCTTGCGGTTCCGAATCTGTCGTTACCGGTATCGTTTATAAATTCCCTGTACGAACCGGAATCTGTTATTACAGCCACAGAAGGCTTGTAAGCCTCTATATGGCTCCGCAGTTTATCTGTATCCCTGTTAACCGAGACACCATATATCCCGATCCCCAGGGAAGAGGCGGCTTTAAGGGCGTTTCCGCCTACCGACCCGCTTGAACCAAGCACGGATACTTTCATCTTAGTACCCACAGGGCGTAATGGTACATAAAAGGAAGGGTGAAGAGAAGACTGTCCGTCCGGTCAAGAAACCCCCCGTGACCCGGAAGAAAAACCCCTGAATCCTTCCTGCTCAAACCTCTTTTTATCATTGATTCGGCAAGATCTCCCGCTACGGCAAGGATCCCTAAAAAGGCCCCCGCGCCGAGAGCGGAGCGCGCCGATATGAAATAAAGACCCAGAGCGCGGGAGAGAAGAAACATCGCTGCGGAGGCAAAAATAACGGCCCCCGCCGCTCCCGCCCTCGTTTTTCCGGGGCTTGCGGAATGAAGCCGGGCCCTGCCGAACTTAAGTCCGGTAAAATACGCCCCGGTATCAGCAGCCCAGGTAGCAAGCACCCCGGCGAGCATAAGCTCCCTTCCGAAAGGCCTTATCCCCCTGAGTAGAACTCCGTAACTCATAAGCCATCCTATGTAAAGAACTCCCGTAAGGGTAGCGGTATACCCCGGGAAAAAACCTTCAATGTTCTTTCTGAAAATATAAATTATGAAAGTTGATGATACAGCAAAAAAAAGAAGGAACCTGAAGGTATCCGCAGTCTCCCTGTACATACGCGGCGAAACTGCCGTGAAAGCTCCAAGGAGGAAGAGAACTGATAATATAATCCCCCACTTTCTAAGCACAGGAACTCCGTTGTCGATACACATAGCGAAATACTCAAGGAGGCATCCTGCGGTTATAAGAAGGACCAGTATAAAAAATGGAACTCCGCCCCAGTATATGAGAGAATAGGCTATAAGTACGCCGGCAACTCCGGAAAGAACCCTGTTCCTCATCTCAAAAAACTCCCCTTGTCCTTACAGGGCGCGGCGGGCCGGGGCTCCTCCCTCCGAAGGACGCCTCCCCCGGAGCCCTTTTTTTGTGAGTTTGAAACCATAACGCGCTTCATCTCCTGGCGCCGAACCTTCTGTTACGGCGGTGAAAAGACTTAACCGCCTTTTCAAGCTCTGTCTCATCAAAATCGGGCCATAGCGTATCCGTAAAATAAAGCTCCGCGTAGGAGATCTGCCAAAGCATAAAATTTGAAATACGCATCTCCCCGCTGGTTCTTATAAGGAGATCCACATCCGGAGCTTCGGGAACATTGAGGTTCCGGCTGAACGCCTCCAGGTCTCCTCCGTCGTAGGAAGCGGCGGCATCCAGTATTTCCCGTCGCCCGCTGTAATCAAGACAGAGGATAGCGCTCAGAGAGTCTCCGGAAGAGGTCTCCCGGATACTCTTGTCAAGCAGGGAGTTTATCCTATCCCTGAACCTGTCTCTTCTTCCGGAAACAAGAAGCCTAACCCCGTTCTCCTTCATTTCCAGAACCTTCTTCTGCAGAAAATCAGCCAGAATTTCCATCAGAGCATTGACCTCGCTCTCAGGTCTTTTCCAGTTCTCGGATGAGAACGCGTATAGGGAAAGGTACTTTGCCCCGCCGCGGGCGCAGGTCTTTGTTATCTCACTTACACGTTCGGCCCCGGCGCGGTGCCCCCAGACCGTATCCATTCCCCGGACCCTGGCCCAGCGGCTGTTTCCGTCCATAATTATAGCGATGTGGTCAGGGAACCGGTCGGATATCATCTAACTCGGGTTATTCTTCCCTGATTTCTTTCTCTTTCTTGGCAAGTATCTCGTTTATTTTCTCAATATTTTTGTCGGTAAGTTTCTGAATCCTGTCCAGGGCTCTGAAGGCTTCATCCTCTGATATATCGCCTTCCTTCTTGAGTGTCTTGATCTCTTCATTGGCGTCCCTGCGTATATTTCTCACCTCCACCCTGAAATCCTCCGCAATGTTGTGCAGGCTCTTTATGATCTCCTCCCGCCTCTCTGCGGTAAGACTGGGAACGTTGAGGCGGATGGTCTTTCCTTCCGTATTGGGAGTAAGTCCTATGTTAGATGAGATTATGGCTTTCTCCACAGCAGGCACGGCATTCTCATCCCATACCTTTATTTCAAGCATACGGGGCTGGGGAACGGTTATATTTGAAACCTGATTCAGCGGAAGAACAGATCCGTAATATTCAACTTTCACGCTCTCAAGCATAGCCGCCGAAGCGCGCCCCGTCCTAACCCCTCTTATCTCGTTCCCGAGTGTCTCAACTACCTTATCCATCCTTTTCCCGGTGCTGTCTTCAACTGAAGCGCTCATATTTTCCTCCGTATCAGAATATTTTTGTCCCCACATCCTCTCCCGAAAGAACCCGTGCCAAGCTTCCTTTCCTGAGAAAGTTAAAAACCACGGCCGGAAGGGAGCTCCCCTCCAGAAGCGCAAATGCGGTACGGTCCATTACCCCGAGCCCCATTTCGGAGGCCTCCTTGAAGGTCAGCTCCTTCTCAAAAAGCCTGGCATTGGGGTTCTTCTCCGGATCGCTGTCGTAAACCCCGTCAACCCTCGTAGCCTTGAGCAGGGCATCGGCACCGATTTCCAGGGCCCTTAAGGCGGCAGCCGTATCCGTGGTGAAAAACGGAGACCCGGTACCCCCGGCAAAAATAACCAGACTGCCGGCTTCAAGATGTCTGACGGCGCGGGCAGGAGAAATCTCTTCGGTAACCCCGGAGAGGTTAAGGGCGCTCATAACAACCGACGGGACCCCGGCCTGCTCAAGCAGGCTCTTAAACCCCAGCGCGTTTACCACTGTGGCTGTCATTCCCATATAATCCGCGCTTAACCGGTCAATCCCGGCAAAATCACGGGCCCGCACAATATTTCCCCCGCCCAGCAGAACCGCTACCTGGGCTCCTTTTCCGGAAGCTTCCTTAAACTCCGCGGCTGCGGCTGAGGCAGACTCCTTATCAAACCCGGAGCCGCGGGGGCCCAGCATCTCACCGCTGAGTTTTACAAGCACGCGCCGGTAAATCATACTGCGATTCCCGCTAAAGAACCCCTCACCTATTTTCCGACCTCAAACCTGCAAAACCTGGAAACCTGTATATTCTCCCCGAGTTTAGCAACAACCTCCTGCACCATATCTCCCACGGTTTTCTTCTCTTCCCTTATGTAGGGCTGGTGGAGCAGACAGTTTTCGGAGTAAAATTTCCGCATCTTACCGTCAATAATCTTATCAATGATGTTTTCCGGTTTACCCTCTTTGGAAAGTTGCTTTTTTATTATGGCCTTTTCCTGATCGAGGTCTTCCTCTTCCACATCTTCCTTCTTTATCCACCGGGGATCGGTAGCTGCTATCTGCATTGCTATCTCGCTCACAAGATCGCAGAACTCGCCTGTCTTGGCCACAAAATCCGTCTCGCAGTTGACCTCCACAAGGACCCCGAGCTTATCTCCGGGATGTATGTAAGAGTAAACAAGCCCTTCCTTTGCCTCCCTCCCCGCTTTTTTGGCGGCGCGGGCCTTGCCCTTCTCCCTGAGTTTTATTACAGCTTTATCAATATCGTACTCAGTCTCCTGCAGGGCCCTTTTGCAGTCCATTATCCCCGCCCCCGTCATTTCCCTGAGTTTCTGTATCTGGTCCATCTGACTCATCTTTTTTATCCTCCGCAACAATATCTGTCTTTTCCTTTTCAACCGGTTCTTTATCCTTCTTTACGGCCGCTTTCTTGACCTTTGCCCCGGATTGCTCATCCACCGGCTTTTTCTCTTTCACTGTATTTTCCGGAGCTTTTTCCTCTTTAACCGGCTCTTCATCCTTCTTCACAGCCGCTTTCTTAACCTTCGCCCCGGATTGCTCATCCTCATTTTGTTCCTCTTTCTTAGCATCTTCAGGAGATTTCTCCTTCTCAGGTGTACCCCCCTGGGCCCTGAGATTTTTACCTTCAAGGACAGCATCGCTCATTGCCGAGGCTATAAGCTTTATGGAACGCACGGCATCATCGTTTCCCGGTATAACGTAGTCAATACCGTCCGGATCGCAGTTGGTATCTACAAGGGCCACTATTGGGATCCCCAGCTTTCTGGCTTCGGAAACGGCGATCTCCTCCAGATCTATATCAACCATAAAGACCACACCCGGAATCCCGTCCATATCCTTGATACCCCTCAGTCCCCGGTCAAGCCGGTACTTCTCCTTCATAAGCCGTGACTGCTCCTTCTTGGAAAGCTTCTCCATCTCTCCGCTCTCCTGGAGCATTTCCAGATCCTTGAGGCGGTCTATGCTCCGGGATATTGTCTCAAAGTTGGTAAGCATCCCCCCCCACCATCTGTAATTAACGTAATACATACCGCACCGACGGGCCTCTTCGGCCACTATATCGTTTCCCTGCCGTTTGGTGCATACAAACAGGACGTCCTCGCCCTCGGCTACCCGGTCCCGGATGAAATTATACGCTTCCCTTACTTTCTCCACTGTTTTCTCAAGGTTTATTATGTGTATCCTGTTCCTTGACGTGAAAATATAAGGATCCATCTTCGGGTTCCAGTCGCTGGTCTGGTGACCGAAGTGAACCCCGGTCTCAAGCAGCTGTTTCATTGTTACTATTGTCATATATACATAGCTCCTTTCTCCTTTTTATCGGAAGGTGAATTGTAGTAAATTTTATTTTTATATGCAAGAAAAGAGAGCCCGCCCCTTCCGCAAGCGGAGGCGCATACCGCACCGGAGGCGCGAAAAGAAGTCAGTTTCAGAGGTTTTAGCAGCTTCTGTCAGTAGGATTCAAGCAGGGTTTCGGCATCCCGGCCGTAATCGGTCAGGGAAGCGGTAAAGACTTCCTTCTCCGGTGAGGTGTACCTGTACCTGATCACTCCCCCTGGGACTGTCTCGCTCAGCCAGAGCTCGATCTCTCCCCTTTCGGGTATCCCGTACCTTATGTGCCTGGCGGTAAAACTGCCGGCGGGCACGTTTATATCAACCTCACCCACAGAAGCGGCCTCCAGGGATTCCGGCGTTATCCGGAGAGGCGCCGCATAACCGTAAGTACCTTCAGTAACCGGAACCTCAAAAGGCTCTTCGGGACCCATTTTGGCCCGGAGACGCCTTACTGAAAAATCAGGCTCGGCTATAAGGGCCTCATAAATAATCGCATCATCATCCGGCGGGTCCAGGGAGAGACGCCACCAGGAGATCTCCTCCTCCGCCTCTTTGAGAAACGCCAGTTCCGTCTCTAGATCAGGTATCTCGGAGGCATCGCAAAACTCCCATTTTGTCCACTGGCCGGGTTCAAACTCCCGCTGCCAGGGCCATACCCCACCCACCGAGAATTTATAACTGAACAGAGCCTGCGACATCTGAAGAGCCACGCTCCGCCGGGCCCTATCTGCATGAGAGAGGTCCTCCCTCTCAGGCTCTTCCGCATCCCGGGGTTCTTCCATAAAAGAGGCAATATCAATATCACCTAAACCTGGTGACGGAATACGGGTCCCGCATCCGGAAACAAGCATTACTGAGACAATCAATATTGACGGTAAAAAATTTCTCATTTTAAACTCCTTCCTAATTTATTTCAAAGAAACAGAACTCGCAGATTCAACCCCTCAGGCAGCCTTTATTTTACAGTTTGAACCGGAAATACAGCCGAAATTCTTATGCTCTCAGGGCCGGGTACTATTTTAATCCCTGAGAGTATTTTGTCAAACTCTTCGTTCCCCTCAGCGGATATCATAAAAAAAGCCTTCAGACCGTTTAGCAGGGAACCCAGTTCCCTGTTTGCCTTCTCATCCGGACGGTACCCTGTAAGAATAACCCTGATATCTTCATCCTCATAATATTCCGCGAAAACGCTGATAAGTTCAATACCTTCCACTCCTTTAAGTACGGGATGACCCCTGAAAAGCCCTTCTGCGCCGAACTTCTCCGATAGGACAGCCCCCCGGAGAAACATATTCTCGCCTGGAGTATCAATTATTTTAATTATCCGGCTATCCGGACTCAAAGGTTCCGCGATTTTCTTTGAAACCCTTAGAACGGACTCAACTCCGTTTCTGTTTCCTATAACAACATTATTTTTATCGGGAAAAGAAACCCAGACAGGCTCGTCACCTTCTCTGGGTATTATCCTGTAAGCGGGGGTCCCTTCAATTTCTTCAGGAAAAACCTCCGCTCCTTCGCCCGACGCGGCCTCTTCAAGGAAACCGGAGAACTTCTCCCTTGTATATTTAAGGTTTACAACCGCACCGCCCATACCCTCTTCATCTTCGGGTACACCTCCAAAAAAAACAGCGTAGTTTACCCCCCCGGGGATATTCAGGCCGACTTTTTCAGCATATTCATAAAACCTGCTGAAATCAGTCTCTTCTCCGGGGAAGAGATCTGTTTCAGGAAAGGCGGGGCCGGGGACCCTGTTTTCCAGAAGAAATACCGCTGCGGCTTCCCGGGGAATGAACCTGAACATCCCCTTGCCGGATAAACGGGTCCCCTCATCCGGACTGGAAAAAATTTCTCCGGGGAACATCATCAGGAAAAGCGTGAAAATGATAAGTTTTCTTTTTCTCATGTTCATAAATTTACCTAAGATAAATTATATTCCCGGGTGAGTTAAAAGTCAAAGGCACGGGCGGTCGCCAGCGCGGGAGATACCGCCTGAAACTTGACAGTTTATTTAAGATATTTAGAATTGAGCATAAATTTATCTGTTTGGTAATCAGGAGAAATAAATATATGCTTATATCATTTTTAAACCCCCAGGGGAATTTCGACAGGCACGACAGCAGATGGGTGACCCATCCGGATTTCGGAGGACAGCTTGTTTATGTAAAAGAACTGGCCATAGCCATGGCCCGTATGGGGTACCGCGTGGATATAGTTACCCGGCGTATAAGTGATCCCGAATGGCCGGAGTTCTCCTCAGAGTTCGATACCTACGAAGGCGTGGAGAATATGCGTATAGTCCGACTGGACTTCGGACCCGAAAAGTTCCTTGACAAGGAAGAACTCTGGGCGCACCTTATTCCGGGTTACGTAGAGCAACTTATAGAGTTCTACAAGAAGGAAGGACAGATGCCCGATGCTCTCACAGCCCACTATGGAGACGGGGGCCTTGCAGCCGCTTACCTCAAGGAAAAAACAGGGATCCCCTATACATTTACCGCCCATTCCCTCGGAGCACAGAAAATGGATAAGCTCGGGGTAACCAGCAGTAACGCCTCCCAGCTTGATAAGAGATACAACTTCTCCCTTAGGCTTCTTGCCGAAAGGGTCAGCGTAAATAAAGCCGACAGGATCATAACAAGCACCAGGCAGGAGAGGTTCAGCCAGTACACGCATACAGCCTACCAGGAAGCTGTTTTCGCGGATAACGACGAAAAATTTTCGGTTATACCTCCGGGCGTATCCTTAAGGGTTTTTGACAAAAACATAAAACCGGATCCGGAGCTCGCAAAGGAGTTCAGCAGGCTCCTGAAAAGAGATCTGTCTCCCAACAGGGTTAATCTTCCCTCGGTAATCTCCTCCAGCCGCCTTGACCCCAAGAAAAACATACAGGGGATAGTAAAGGCGTTCGGGGAGAGTCATACCCTGCAGGATGAGGCCAACCTTGTAATAGTAACCAGAGGGTTTCAGAACCCCCTTAAACAGCGGAAGAAGTTACCAAAAACCAGGGAAGGGGCTGTCCTCCAGGAACTGATTTCTCTTATTGATACTTACGGTCTCAGGGGCAAGGTATCCATGATCTCTATAGAAAAACAGGAACGGCTGGCCCAATTTTACCGTTTTCTTTCTGATAAAAGGTCCGTCTTCTGCCTGGCTGCTCTGTACGAGCCGTTCGGGCTGGCCCCTCTTGAAGCAATGGCCTGCGGGCTTCCTGCGGTGGTAACCAAGTTCGGGGGACCGGCGGAGAGCCTGCGGGAAGGAGACAGGGAGTTCGGTATCCTGGTAGACCCCAATAACCCCGGCGAGCTGGCGGGGGCCCTTCATTCTCTGGCAAGTTCTCCGAGCACCTGGGAGTCCTACTCCATCAGGGGGTACCAGAGGGTGCTTGAAAGATTTACCTGGGAAAAAACTGCTCTTTCATATATGAATGTAATAAACGAGATTACCTCCGGGAAAAAAGAAGAGAGTCTTTTTGATATAAAAATTCATCCTTATTTCCTTGACCCCGAAAAAACCGATCCGCCCGGTCCTGAAGCTCTTAAAGAACTATACCTGCGGCTGAATATACTATGCGCCGGGGAAACCGTAATTGACTTCATTTCCAAAAAGAAGACAAACTCCCTTATAGACGCTGAAGACTTCTCCAGGTACCTGGGGGGAAATCCGGCTAACGTAGCGGTATATGCTTCAAAACTCAGTAAAAAAGTCGCGCTCCTTACAAAACTTGGCAAAGGTCATTTTGCCTCTTTCATTGAGGCAGAGCTCAATAAGTACGGGGTAAATACAGAGTATATAAGATACACGGATAAAGATGATACATCCGTGGCTTTCCTATCTCATACTCCTACGGAACCGGATTTTCAGAGTATGCACTCCGCCGACAGAAAAATAAGCATAAAGGATGTGACAACTGAGATGGTTGAACGGGCTGATATGGTATATACTTCTCTTTCCTCCCTGGTGGAAGAACCGTCCCGGTCCGCGGTAAGAAAAGTGCTGAGAATCGCAAAAAGGACAGGAAAGATAACCGCCCTGGATCCCAACTTCCACCCCAAGATATGGACTGACCGCGAGGAGGGCCTGGAAATCCTCGCCCAAATTTGCGACGGTGTAACCATAGTTAACCCCTCTCTCGGAGACGCCCGCCATATCTTTGACTATAATATGCCGGAAGAGGAACTTACGGAACTCTGCATAAATACTTTCCATAACTGGGGAGCAGGAACCGTTGTTATGACAGCCGGGGGAAGGTATGTTCTTGTCGCCGAATACGGAAAGGAGGTCATAAAAGTTGAAGACCTTCCTCCTGTGGATATAGTTGACTCCACCGGAGGTGGGCGGGCCTTTATGTCAGGTTTTCTTGTAGGATACCACGACTCCCTCCCCTACAGTAAATGCGTTCTGCTCGGACACCACGTGGCATCCCTGGCGCTTCAGTCTATCGGGCCTTTCCCGAGACATATATCCAGAAAAGAGATATACGAAAAAATACTTGAAATGTAATTATCCGTTATGAACAGAAAAACTGAAAAACCTGTCCCGAAAACGCTTAAAA
>SLGR01000101.1 GCA_007136585.1 Candidatus Sumerlaeota bacterium
ACCTGGTCTTCCACTGTATGGGCGTATATCTCGTTTCCCGGACCGAACCCCACTGTGGGAACCCCGAAAATGCCCATAGTAGCAACTCCGTTAGTGGAAAAACACCATTTCCCCACCGAAGGAACCCTACCGAAAAGCTCTCCTGAAGTTTCCAGGGCGGCACGGCAGAGCCGGTGCGTCTCCGGTATATCCCATACCGGATAATACTTCTCAACGGGATATACAAGACCCGTATAGCTCGGAAGATCATACCCGGGAACTTTTATTTCAATATCCTCCGGGGTTATTCCCGCCCGTTCGGCGGCCTCTTCCACCTCCCTGAGAGCCGAGTCCCTTGTCTCCCCCCTGGTAAGCCTCCTGTCAAGGTGTATATAGCATTCGGAGGGAACAGCGCAGAGGGACGGGGTCTTACAGTCTATGTAACTTACGGCCACACTACCCTTTCCCAGGAAATTGTCGTCTTTAAGGTTCCGGTTTAAACCCTTTATTTCTTTTACCAGCGAGGCCATAGCGTACACAGGGTTCCTTCCCCTTTCAGGGGCTGAGCCGTGACATGAGACTCCCCTGACTCTTACGCCTATCTCCATCCTGCCGCGGTGTCCCCTGTAAACATTGAGTCCGGTCGGTTCGGTTATGACCACGCACTCCGGCCTTATCTTATCTTCCTTTATTATGTACTGCCAGCATAAACCGTCACAGTCCTCCTCCTGGACTGTGCCGGTAACATAGAGTGTATAATCTCCCTCAAGCCCCTCGTCTCTGATAACTGCCCCGCTGTAAACCGCCCCTGCCATTCCCGCCAGTTGGTCGGATGCTCCCCGGCCGAAGACTACTCCGTTTTCAAGCTTCCCCTCATAAGGGTCCCATTTCCACTCTTCTGGGCTCCCAATACCTGCGGTATCTATATGGGCGTCAATAGCTATAAGTGTTTTTCCGCTACCTATCCGTCCGATGATGTTTCCCATACCGTCTATTATTATCTCGTCAAACCCGCAGGATTTCATCTCTTCCCTTATCCTCAGGATAACATCACCCTCAAGGCAGCTTGTTCCGGGGATCCTGATAAGGTCCCTCAGAAACCCCGTGATTTTATCCCTATATTTCTCCGCCCGGGCCAGAACCCGGCGGTGCTCCTCTCCATTTTCCGATATTAAGTTAGCAGACATAAATTAAAACGTTTACCTCATGCTTTATGTTAATTACAGTATTATAACAAAGATTTAAACACTTCTCTAACCCGAGACCGGATTTAAGAAAGTTTTAAGTAAAAAAACAATTACCTTACTATGGAAAATATGATACTGCGGTTCCGACCCCGGGAGTTTATGAGAATTATGTACACCCCGGATGCCGCATCACCGGCCCCTTCCCATAAAAGACTCTCCCTGTCCCCATAATGACTGAAACTGTCAACAAGCTCCCCGCTTACATTAAACACCCTGATCTCTGACGGGGAGGAAACCCCATATATCATAACCCCCCTGCCCTCTGCGGCTCCGTACTCCCGGTCCCCGGGCTTAAAAGGGTTGGGGTAAACATAAAGTTCACCTTCGTAATCCTCAGGATAAAGGAGCAGCGCATATACGGAAAGCTCGGAAACCCCGGCCTCAATCCACCCCTCACCCGGGTTGACCAAAATATCGTCGAGGTTCCTCCATATACCAGGAGCCTCGTCAAGTCTTGCTATCCTGAGTCTCTGCGTTTCCGGGACAGAAAAGCCCCCCGGATAATAAAACCTGAGAGATATGAATCCTGCCTCCAGGGCAGGACCCGCAGCATTATCCTCCCCGTCAAGAACAGCATAATTCATCAGGGGAATAATATTTCTCCGGGTCCCGGGAGGGAGCCTGCTGTCAGCAGCTGCGACCCGGGTTTTCTGAAACTCGGAAAGTTCGGAAACCTCCAGCCTTACGGGAAAATCATAGGCGCCGGCTTCAACCTCTACCAGTGCGAATTTTTCGTTTGTTTCCGGAGAGTATACTTTTTCAGTAAAATCCGACTCGTATACTTCGGCTGTTCTGGCAGATACTGTTGAGGACCAGGCGGAGTTTTCAACCCTGTCTCTCGCGGCAAACCTGAACCAGTAGGTTACGCCTGGAGTAAGTTCCGTCCATTCATACACATCCTCCGAGACCCACCCTGAATCGCGCTTAAAAACACCGGTTTCCGGGGAAGTGCTCATCCGGAACCTGTACCCCTCCTGGTTGATACCGCTTAAATAATCCTTAGCCGAAGCGGATAGAAGAACCCTGGATCCTTTTACATCAAGAAGTTCAAGAACCATATCCACCGGCGGGGTGGTATCAAGAGTAAAATTCCGGGTATCCGACCATCCTGAGAGATACCCGCATTCGTATCTGGACCTTACTCTCCACCCGTACTCTCCGTCATCCAGTTCTTCAAAAACCGCCTGATTATCCGTAACCGTTTCTGAATAGGTCCGGGTGCCTTTATGAACCTCAATATCGTATTCCTGCGCGTAGGTCTTTTCTCTCCAAACCAGCCCGATGGAGTTTACAAGGGCCCCCTCCGCCGGCTGCTCAAGAAGAGGCGGGGAAAGATACGAGAGTACCTCATAGGCGTTAAGGCGCCCGTACCCGGTCTCCGGGTTGAACCCGCTACCATCAGCGGTAAGGTTAATTATATCCCTGAGCATCTGCGGGCCCCAGTCTATATCGTTCCTTTCACAGTACGAGACCGCAAGCGAGGCCGCCCCTGAGACAAACGGTGCCGCCATTGAAGTCCCGTTAAATGAATCGTGGGTTTTATCAGGGACGGTAGAGTAAATACCCATTCCCGGGGCAACCAGGTCAAGTTTATACCCGTAATCTGATAAAGGAGCCCGGGCGTCATTGGTATCCGAAGCCCCCACCGCCATTACATTTTCATATGCGGCCGGATACTTGATATTATCAGCTCCTCCGTCGTTCCCTGATGCCGCAACAAGTAGGCAGCCGTCGTTAAAAGCGGAATTTACAGCATCCTCAAGCGTCTGATTTTGAAAACCACCTCCGAGACTGAGGTTTATTATATCCGCGCCGTTCTCGGCGGCATAAAGAACCGCAGCGGCTACCCGGTCAAGAGGTGACTCCAAATTATCATTAAGAACCCTGAGCGGCATTATGCTGTTGGACCAAGCCGTACCCACTACCGCAGAACCAGCCGGCCCCGTTCCCTCAGCGGCCCCTGCTATACCGGCCACATGCGTGCCGTGGGATACACCCTCATCAGAGGTTCCGGGATCATTATTATCGTCTACAAAATCCCTTCCGGGTATAATATTAGAAGCCAGGTCCGGATGGTCAATCTGAATGCCGCTGTCAAGTATCGCTATTACGGCTTCACCCCCGGTCTCTATATCCCAGGCGTAATGGGCTTCTACCTGCACCAGCCCCCACTGATTGGATTCCATTGACCCGACGGAGGTGTACTCGCCCGGAAGCGTCTGGAACCCCGAATAGATATAGTTGGGCTCGGCGTACTCAACAAGCGGGCTCTCAAGGTATTCCCGGAGGGCTTTCTTCATAAGGCCGGGGGGAAGTTTCACTACTTCAACGTCTATGGCGCTAAGACGGCGAAAAACCCCGCCGCCCCTCTGGGAATGCTTTAAGATCCGCTCTTCCGCCGGAACATCTTCCCGGAACTTAACCAGGATCTCGTCTTCGACAGCGCGCACCTTTCCCCGGCCGGGGATATCATACACTCTTATATTACGGGCTGAAAGGTTGGAAAGGCATGAGGCGTAAATAAGCGCCGAGAAAATGAATATTCTAACCGCAAGCGATGCCGGTGTTTTTTTATTCATCATATTTTACCTCTGCCTACTGACTGGTAAACTATCAGCCCTGGGTGCGGAAAAAGAGTGATTATTTACTGTACATATCTTCGGGGTTTCTGACCTTATCCCCGGTAAGGTTCCAGGTTTCACCTTCAATCCGCCTGAAGAAACAGGACCTGTACCCCTTGTGACAGGCGCAGCCCCCTCTCTGTTCAACCTTCAGAAGGAGGGTATCCCCGTCACAGTCGCAGAGAATCTCCTTTACAACCTGAAAGTTTCCCGACTCCTCCCCCTTGCGCCAGAGCTTATTCCTGCTCCTGGAAAAATAGCAGGCCCTACCCTCCTCCACAGTTACCCTGAAGGACTCGGGGCTCATATAGGCCAGCATCAGGATCTCTCCGGTCCCGGAGTCCTGAGCTATGCAGGGGACCAGCCCGCGTTCGTCAAATTTAATCTCACGGGAGAGCGCGTCAATATTCATTTTTTTATTCTCCTTATAACACTTCCCGGCTCCGGAGGTTTTCTCCTGCGCCGGAAGATCTTATTTTTCAGTTTTTCTCCCGGGTTACCCTTATGGCTTCCGAGAGAAAATTATTATCCCTGTAGAGGGCTTTACCCACTATCACACCCTTGAGGTTTTCAATACCGAGATCCCGAAGGGCCAGAATATCGTCAATCCCGGATATCCCGCCCGCAGCTATTACCGGTATCTCCACTGCGCGCGCTATCTTCCTGATCCATTTTATCCCGGGACCTTTCATCATCCCGTCCTTTTTTATATCGGTTACTATTATCTCCGAAACCCCCATCTTTTCTACCCCCCGGGCCAGCTCCGTGGCTTCCTCTGAACTCACCTCCTGCCATCCGCTTACGGCCACTCGCCCCTCCACGGCGTCTATACCCACACTTATCCTCTCAGGGTACCTCTCAAGGAGATCTTTCAGGAAATCCCGGTCTTTAACCGCGGAGGTCCCGAGAATCACCCTGCTTACCCCTCCTTCTATAAGCTCCCTGACGGTCTCCGGATCCCTTATCCCCCCTCCGGCCTGGAGAGGTATATCAAGGCTCCGCGCGGTTTCTATAACAATATCCATATTTTTCATACTGCCCGTAAAGGCCCCGTCAAGGTCCACCATATGAAGAAGCCGGGCCCCCTTAGACTCCCAGAGTTTTGCCATCATAACCGGGTCCGGAGAATAAACGGTCTCATTCTCGGGACGCCCCTGTTTCAGGCGAACGCATCTGCCCCCCCTTACATCAACAGCCGGAATAACTATCATAAGCTTCCCTTTGTTGAGGGGACTTCACCGCCGGTTTCGGAAACGGCCTGCCCGAGAGACCTGGCCAGGCTCTTGAAAACAGACTCGGCTATATGGTGGTTATTCTCCCCGTAAGCAAGGTTTATATGAACGGCCCCCCTGAGAGTGCGGGTAAAGGCCGAGAGAAACTCCTTTATGAGCGAGTAATCAAAATCCTCCGGCCGGTCCCAGGGAACGGGAAAATCAACGTTATATACAAGCACCCCGCGCCCGCTCAAATCCACGGCCGTATCGCACCTGGCCTCATCCATGGCAAGCATTGCCCATCCGTACCTTTCTATCCCCCTGCGTTCGCCCAGCGCCTCGGCAATAGCTTCCCCCAGCGCCGCGCCCGTATCCTCCACCGTGTGATGGGGGTCAACCCGGGTATCGCCTTCGGCGGTTACCTCAATATCAATCCCCGAGTGACGGGAAAGCTGCTCAAGCATATGAGAGAGAAACCCGCAGGGTGTGCAGATTCTGCTCTCTCCCCTGCCGTCAAGGCCGACCTTAACGCGTATCTCCGTCTCACTGGTCTTTCTTTTTATCTCAGAACTTCTCACTTTCCACCTCCCTTACGGCTTCAAGAAACACTCTGTTTTCCTCTTCTCTTCCCACTGTCACCCGCAGAAAGCCTCTAAGCAGGGGTTCAGTAAACTTTCTTACTTTTATATTCCTTCTCCCGAGCGCTTCCAGAACCCCGTCAATATACTCAATCTCCATAAGAATAAAATTCGCATCAGACCTGTAAGGCTTTATTCCAGTGAAACCCTGAAGTTCTTCGTAGAGCCGATCCCTGGAGCTGAGAATCTTCTTTACTGAAGCAAGGGCCGCTTCCTTCTCCGAGAGCACCGCTTCAAGCACCTTCTGGTTGATTATGCTGAAGCTGTAGGGAAGCCGGGCCTTTTCAAGCTGGGAGACCAGAGCGGCGGATCCGATAAGATACCCGGCTCTTATTCCCGCCAGAGAGAAGGCTTTTGAGAAGGTCCTGAGGAGTGCGAGGTTCCCGTACTCTTCCAGAAGCGGTATAGCTGTTTTACCTGAAAATTCGTAATAAGCCTCGTCAATTACAACAAGCCCGGAAGATTTTACAATAACCTCCCTGAGCTTCCCCTCGGGAAAAGAGTTCCCGGTAGGGTTATTAGGCGATGCTATAAAAGTCAGATCAGCCTTCTTTTCCAGAATATCTTCAACGGGGAGTTCGAACCCTGCTTTCAGCGGCACCTCCAGGTATCGGGTTCCCGTAAGCTCGGAGAGTATCCTGTACATGGAGAAAGTAGGGCGGCAGGAAACAGATACCCTTCCCGGCCCTCCGCAGGCCGTCAGAATGAGCTGTATGAGCTCATCGGAACCGTTACCGACTATTATTCCGGCGGGGTCTACCCCGCAGTACTCGGCTATCTTTTTTTTCAGGGAACGGTTCCCCGGGTCAGGGTAGCGGTTGAGGCTGAGACTTGATATCCCGCTTATGATTTTATCCCGCACCGTATCGGGAAGCTCGTAGGGGTTCTCCTGAGCGTCAAGCTTTATCTCCCCTTCGCTCGCCTCCTGAGGTATGTAGGGGGTAAGGCGCCTTATCCTTTCAAGTACGTACCTCATCTCTCCCTGAACCTCTTCTCAACCGAAAGGGCGTGGTTCTCCATTCCCTCCTCGCGGGCAAGGCGGGCTATATCGCCCGAGGCATACTCTAACCCTTCCCGGGAAGCTGTTATGAAAGCCACGTTCTTCATAAAACTCCTCACGCTTAACCCTTCTCCGTACCTTGCCGTTCCCCCGGTGGGAAGAGTATGTGACGGGCCGGCCCAGTAATCTCCAAGAGCCACAGGGGAAAACCGTCCGAGAAAAACAGCCCCCGCATTACGGACTTTCCCTACGATCCCGGTGATAATCTCCGTTCCGCAGGCCAGCTGCAGATGTTCGGGAGCTATCCGGTTAACCCTGTTTACGGCTTCAGATGAATCCTTTACCTTTATCAGACTCACCCTTCCCTTAAGCCCGGAGTCCAGCATACTCTCCACTTTTTCAAGAAGCCCCCCGTCCCATGTGATAAGGCAGGATTTAGCGTCAGGAGCGTGTTCGGCCTGCGCGGCAAGGTCCGCGCATATAACTTCCGGGTTCTGACCGGAATCCGCAATCAGGACCACCTCACTCGGCCCGGCCAGCATATCAACGCCCACCACGCCCCTGCCGTGCAGAATCATTTTGGCGCGCTGCACGTACGAGTTGCCGGGACCTGCGATCATATCAACCGCAGGGATAGTATCTGTCCCGAAAGCAAGCGCAGCGATACCCTGTGCCCCTCCTACCCGGAAAACCCGGGAGACACCCGAAAGTTTCGCAGCAAGGCATACGGCGGGGGTTATATTTCCCGGAGGTGAGACCATTACCACCTCATCTACACCGGCCTCGCGGGCCGGTATGGAGCACATTAAAACCGTTGACGGGTAGCTGTATCTTCCGCCGGGAACATATATACCCGCCCTCTCCACGGGTATGAGCCTGCCCGTAATATCAAACCCGCCGCGGCTGTACTCCGTTTCATTAAGGTTATTCAATTCAAAAGCGGCGTAACTTTTTATATTCTCCGCAGCTCTTTTCAGAGCCGAGGCAAGCGGTTCCTCCACCTGCCGGGCCCCGGTATCCAGCTCATCGGCCGGAACCTCAAGTTCGGAGGCGGAAAGCCGCGCGTTGTCATACCTGGAGGTATATTTAATCAGCGCCCGGTCGCCTTTTCTTTCAACGTCTTTTATGATCTTTTCTACTTTGTCCATATATCTGCTCCGAGTTCCCTGAGACTGCCGGCAAGGTTATCATACCCTCTTTCAATATGCTGTATTCCCGAGACCCGGGTCTTACCTGAAGCCATCATCCCGGCTATAACCAGGGCCGCTCCGCCGCGAAGATCCATAGCGTTTACAGGGGCTCCGCTCAGGGAAGACCGCCCTGATATTATGGCGGATTCCCCCTTAACCTCTATCTCCGCCCCCATCCTGCTGAGCTCCGCGCAGTGGAGAAACCTGTTCTCAAAAACTTTCTCCGTAACAACACTCACCCCTTTTGCGCGGGTAAGAAGCGCCGTAAGCGGAGCCTGCAGGTCCGTGGGGAACCCCGGGTAGGGCGCGGTAGTTATCTCCAGGGCTCTGAACCTGGAAACACCTCTTACCGAGATCAGGTTTTCCCCCGCGGTAACAGAGGCTCCGCCGTCCCTGAGTTTATCCAGAAGAGGCTCAAGGTGCTCCGGGTTTGAGTACTCAATATCCACAGCTGAATTTTTCAGGCACCCCGCTATGGCGTAAGTTCCCGCCTGTATTCTGTCATCCATCACGGTAAAGTCCACAGGGTTGAAATCCCTCCTCCCGGAGACCCTGAGCATATCCCCGGAAACCTCGGCCTGGACCCCCATCTGTTTCACGAAACGGACCATCTCTATAACCTCGGGCTCCCTGGAGATATTCTCTATGACTGTCTCGCCCTCGGCACGGCAGGCCGCCGCAAGCAGGTTCTCGGTCGCCCCGACAGAGGGGTAATCCAGGTATATCCTTTTTCCCCTAAGACCCTTTGAGGAGAGGTTGATAAACCCCCCGGAAAGCCTGTATGAAGCTCCCATTTTCACCAGCCCCTTAAGGTGAAGATCTATGGGCCTTGTTCCTATGGCGCACCCTCCGGGAAGAGATACGCTCACGGAGCTCTTCCTTCCGGCAAGGGCTCCCATAACAAGAATAGAGGCCCTGAGTTTCTTTACAAGGTCATAGGGGGCCTCGCTCCTGAGCCCGGAACCGTTTTCAATTATTACCGCAGAACCCTCCCGCGCCACTTTTTTCCCAAGGAGTTCAAGCAGGTTTAACATCACAGATATATCCGTCATACGGGGGATATTCCGAAGAACGCATTTTTCATCTGTTACCAGCGTCGCGGCAAGTATCGCAAGTGAGGCGTTCTTGGAACCTCCGGCCTTTACAGGCCCCTTAAGGACGGAAGGGCCCTTTATGAATATGTTTCCGCTATCCGGCATGTAAATACCCTGTCCTTTCCGCTGTAATCCTTCAGGTAGGCCGGGGAACTTATACCCTCTATACGGGAAACATGTTCCATAACAGGTTCCCGGTGAAAACAGGAGGTCTCCAGAAAGACGGCTCCTCCGGGTTTTACCAGGGACGGGGCCGCCTCAAGTACTGGTTTTATATACCTGAGCCCGTCACTTCCGGCCAGGAGAGCTCCCGGTGGCTCCTTTCTTACCTCTTCCTCAAGCTCACCGTATTCTGCTTCAGAGACGTATGGAGGGTTTGATATAAGAAGATCAAAACTTCCCTGAACCTCCCCGCTCAAAACATTTGAGAGCTCAAGCATATCTCCCTCCAGAAACCTCACCCTGCCGGAAACACCGTGCGAAGCGGCGTTTACCCGGGCCGTTTCCAAAGCGGAGGGGCTCTTCTCAACCGCAATGAGTTCCGCGTCGGAATTAACCGCAAGCGCTATAGCGATATTCCCGCATCCCGAACCAAGCTCCAGCACGCGCCCCCCCCCGGTCAAGTTAAGATGCTCAAGGGCCTTCTCTGCAAGGATCTCCGTTTCCGGGCGCGGGATAAGGGTATCTTCCGTGACCCTGAACTCAAGCCCGAAGAAAAAAGCCCGCCCGGATGCGTACTGCAGGGGCATCCGGGCTCTCCGGGCCCTGATAAGCCTGTAATAACTGGAGAGTGTTTTCCTGGCGGGATAACTCTTACCCTCAAGGTGTATCAGGGCCGGGGTTATTCCGGAGGCTTCGGCAAAAACCGCAGCTGCTTCGCCAGGATCCAGCCCACGGCTCTCAAGGAGTTTTTCTCCCCGGGATATATGCTCCATTAACGTTACAGCCTTCTCACTCCGCTGCCTGTTCATTGAGGATTTGCTTCCTTACTTCCGAGATAAAATCCCCCAGAGCCCCATCCAGTATTCCCTGAAGGTTATAAGAGGTTACTGAACCCCTGTGATCGGTTATTCTGTTCTGGGGAAAGTTATAAGTCCTTATCTTCTCGCTCCTGTCACCGCTCCCTATCTGTTCTCGCCTGCGTGCATCTTCCTTTGAGAGACGGTCCTGTTTCATCCTGTCCTTAAGCCTTGCGCTAAGTATATTCATCGCCTTGGCCCTGTTCTGAAACTGGGAACGTTCATCCTGGCACTGGGCTACCACACCTGTAGGTATATGGGTTATACGCACGGCCGAATCTGTAACATTGACATGCTGCCCCCCCTTCCCGGAGGCCCTGTATGTATCAATCCTTAAGTCATCTTTCCTTATATTAAGCTCCACCGGGTCCGCCTGGGGAAGAACCGCCACGCTGCAGGCCGAGGTATGTATCCTCCCCCCGCTTTCGGTCTCCGGTACTCTCTGAACCCGGTGAACCCCGCTCTCCCACTTGAGGGTCTCATACACATCCTTCCCCTCAACCGAAAAAACTATTTCCTTCAAACCACCAAGCCCTGTGGTTGAGCTCCCGGAATATATATCCAGCTTCCACCCCATATTCTCAACAAACCTGGAGTACATCCTGAAAAGATCGGCGCAAAAGAGCGCAGCCTCTTCGCCGCCGGTCCCGGCCCGGAGCTCAAAGATTACGTTTTTTCCCGCATCAGGGTCCTTGGGAATAAGATGCTGGCGGAGGGTCTTTTCCAGGGAATCTATCTTTTCTTTAAGAGTTCCTACCTCTTCCTCGGCAAGCTCTCTCATATCTCCGGACTCCTGCTCAACAAGAGTCTCCGCCTGGGTAAGCTGACGTTTCAGATCAAGGTACCTGTCGTAATCTTCTACCGGACCCCGCAGCTCGCCGTGGCGTTTCCCGTAATCCCGGATCTTTTCAGGGTCGGATATTACCTCGGGAAGAGTAAGTTTCTTCTCAAGTTCAAGGAACTCCTTTTTCAGTTCCTCAAATTTTTCCAGTGACATATATTGTCGGATTGCGGCGGGTAAGGGCCAAGCGGGAAGATATCAAGAAACCCGGTAAGTTACCGCCCTGACTTTTTACCGTATTTTCTCTGAAATTTTTCAACACGCCCGGCAGAGTCAACCAGTTTCTGCTCTCCCGTGTAGTACGGGTGGCAGGCGGAACACATCTCAACTTTTATTGTTTTTCTCGTTGAGCGGGCCTTGAACTCCTCCCCGCAGGCGCAGATGAATTTTGCCTCGTGAATTTCAGGATGTATTTTTTTCTTCATATTTCCTCCATATAATATTCATTTAAAATTATATTTTTCTCAACTTCCGTCCGGCGCCGGTACAGGCTTGATATACAAACAAAAAAGTGGTGAGCCAGGAAGGATTCGAACCTTCGACCCACGGCTTAAAAGGCCGTTGCTCTGCCAACTGAGCTACTGGCCCACTCTTATATTTTTTACCTGTGTGATATATTCAATCTTCTGTATCTTTTCCTTAAGTTCTTCCGGTATATCCCCGTCTATCTCTATGACGGTTACAGCTTCCCCGCCGGCTGATTTTCTTCCCACTTCCATAGAAGCGATATTTATACTGTTCTCACCCAGAACTGTTCCTATATGACCTATAACACCCGGGCGGTCGGCGTTAATTATAACAAGAAGGTTACCCGAAAGAGGGATATCAAATATATACCCGTTTAACCCTGTAAGCCTGGGAACGCCGCCTATTATGCCACCCTCAACTGAGAAATCTTCATTAAAGAATACCCTGATATCCCCGAGCATCCTGGTATCTCCGGAAACTGACTGCGATACTATCTCAACCCCCCTCTCCCGGGCCAGGACACGGGCATTTATAAGGTTTACACCCTCAATAAATTGAGAAAGATATCCCTTAAGAACCGTAACTGTAAGGGAGTCTCCGGCCTTTTCCATTTTATCCCTGTAACTTATCCTTACACTTTCTGCAAGATTCTCCGAAAGCTGTCCGCATACTACCCCTAGCTTCTCGGCAAGCTCACGTATATCCGGGTCCATATCCTGCGCAAAGGCGTTTACAGCATTTATCATACGGCCTGTCTCAAGATAATGCACAGCCTGTTTTACAATCTCTACCGCGACTCGCTCCTGGGCCTCGGAAGTTGCTGCCCCGAGATGAGGGGTACAGACCGCGCTGTCCATCTTAAAGACAGGAGAATCGGTAACGGGCTCTTTCGGATAAACGTCAAGGGCCGCGCCCTTTATAACGCCTTTTTCAAGCGCCTCGGAAAGATCTTCTTCATTAACTATACCGCCCCTTGCGCAGTTGACCAGAAAAGCTGATTTTTTCATCCGGGAAATACTCTCCGCGTTAAAAAGGTTTCTCGTCTTGTCGTTCAGCGGGGAGTGTATTGTTATTATATCGGATTTTTCCAGAAGCTCGTCAAATTCAACAAGCCGGGCGCTCAGCTCTCCGGCCATTTCCTCGGAGGCGTACGGGTCGCAGGCTATTATTTTCATTCCGAAAGCCCCGGCGCGTTTCCCCACCTCGCATCCTATTTTCCCCAGCCCCAGGATACCCAGGGTCTTTCCGTAAAGCTCCGTGCCCTTGTATTTTTTCTTATCCCATCTGCCTTCCTTAAGAGCCTGGTGGGACGGAGAAACATTGCGGAGAAGGCTCAGGATAAGGGCCCAGGTATGTTCACACGCGGAAACGGTATTCCCCGCAGGCACGTTCATTACCACTATTCCCTTCCGCGTAGCCGCATCTATATCGACGTTATCCACCCCTACGCCTGCCCGTCCGATGATCCTTAGCCTCTCGGCTTTCTCAATAATATCAGCGGTCACATTTGTACCGCTTCTTATAAGAAGAGCATCGTACTCACTTATCACTCCGGCCAGGGAGTCCCCGTCAAGGGAGGGGTCCGTTTTTACTTCATACCCTTTCTCGTTTAAAATATCCAGCCCCTGCCGGGAGAGACTGTCAGTAACAAGAACTTTCCATTTTTTTTCTGCCATCTTATCTATTCCTCCGTACGGTACAGCATAACGCTGAATTACGCGGTCTTAAGAACGGGCTCCGCCCTTTTCTCTATGACCTCGGGTGTTACTATACATTCCACAATATCCTTCTTATCGGGAATACTGTACATCATATCAAGCATTATGCGTTCAATTATAGAACGCAGACCCCTGGCCCCTCGCGACCTTTTTGCCGAATCGGAAGCAATAAGCCGGAGGGCCCCCTCTGTAACTGTCAGACGTATTCCTTCAAGAGCGAAAAGCTTCTTATACTGCTTTATAATTGAATTTCGCGGCTCGGTAAGCACCCTCACAAGATCCTCCTCCGTAAGATCGCTGAAAGGTCCGGCTACGGGAAGGCGCCCTACAAGTTCCGGGATTAGTCCGTATTTTATAAGATCCTCAGGCTCTATCTTTGCAAAGATCTCCCCTATATTTTTTGATTTGTCCCTTACCAGGCTAGCCCCGAAACCGACCTGTTTCTCACTAAGCCGGGAAGCGATTATATCTTCAAGTCCGCTGAAAGCGCCCCCGCAGATAAAAAGGATATTCGTTGTATCAACCTGAATAAATTTCTGGTTGGGGTGTTTCCTTCCGCCCTGGGGATGCACGTTGGCCACGGTTCCCTCAAGTATCTTAAGAAGAGCCTGCTGAACCCCTTCTCCGGAAACGTCCCTGGTTATTGACGGGGTCTCGGATTTCCGTGAAATCTTATCTATCTCGTCAACGTAAATTATACCCCACTCAGCCAGGCGCACGTCAAACCCGGAGTTCTGGAGAAGTCTGAGTATGATATTTTCCACATCCTCTCCCACGTACCCTGCCTCTGTTAAAGTTGTAGCGTCCGATATGGCAAACGGCACATCAAGTATATCCGCAAGGGTTCGCGCCATAAGGGTCTTCCCGGTACCCGTGGGGCCCGCCAGAAGTATATTAGACTTTTCCAGTTCCACGTCCTCGTCAAATTCTATTACCTCCCGCTCGTCATCAAAAAAGGAAAACGGGCCTTTTCCTGTAAGCCCCCCTCTCTTGTAATGGTTGTAAACCGCCACGGAAATAACTTTTTTAGCCGTATCCTGTCCGATTATATATTCATCCAGAACTTTTTTTATCTGGCTGGGGCGGGGAAGCTTTTTGGTCCTTTTTTTCC
>SLGR01000186.1 GCA_007136585.1 Candidatus Sumerlaeota bacterium
CCGTTCATAACGGGAAAAGATTTATTGATGTCTTTATAACGGAGAATATGGTGGGGCACAGGCTGGGAGAGTTCGCCCCTACGAGGTTTTTCCGCGGCCACGGGGCTTCGCATTCAAAGGATCTTGAGGAGGATCTGTCAGAATAATGGGAAGGAAAGCCAGGGCCAAGTACATACGGATGAGTCCCCGTAAGATACAGCTTGTTCTTGATGTTATAAGGGGGCGCAGCGTTGATGAGGCCTACAGGAGACTTGAGCTTACCGGGCGCCGCGCCGCCGGGCCGGTCAGAAAGGT
Source organism: Candidatus Sumerlaeota bacterium (assembly GCA_007136585.1). Taxonomy (GTDB): domain Bacteria; phylum CG03; class SLGR01; order SLGR01; family SLGR01; genus SLGR01. The sequence continues at coordinate 295 of SLGR01000186.1, forward strand.
CCTTGATTCGGCTGTGGCCAACGCCGGAGCGCAGGAGATGACAGACCGCGTAAGGGTTACCAGGGCGTGGGTAGGGCAGGGACCCGCAATGAAGCGTCTCCGTCCCCGGGCAATGGGGCGCGCGAACGTCTATAAGAAACCGACCGCGCATATAGAGATTGAGGTTGGGTAGCGGGAAAATGAGAGTTTATAAAGATTTAAGGAGACCAGATGGGACGTAAAGTTCACCCTACGGGATACAGGCTGGGCATAAACAAGGACTGGCAGTCCAGGTGGTTTAACCTGAAAGAGATGCCTAAATTTATAGCTCAGGACGAGCAGATAAGAAGGCTTCTGCGCAAGCGTATAGACGCGGCGGGTATCTCAAAGATAGAGATAGAGAGAATGGGAGAGATGCTCAGGGTTACCATACATACGGATAAACCGGGTGTGATAATAGGAAAGGGCGGGGGAGAGGTAGAGAACCTAAAAAGCGAACTTGAGGACCTGACAGGGTTCCGGACAACGCTTAATATAGAGCAGGTGAAAAGGCCCCAGTCCGATGCCAGTCTTATAGCTGACGGGATAGCCCAGGCCCTTGAGAGAAAGGTAAGGTTCCGCAGTATTATGAAGAGGACGGTTTCTCGGACTATACAGGACGGGGCCGGAGGCGTGAAGATCGCTGTAAGCGGTCGTCTTAACGGGGCCGAGATCGCGCGTACGGAATGGATGAAGGAGGGGAGGATCCCCCTTCAGACCATAAGGGCGGATATAGATTACGGTTTTTCGGAAGCAAATACCACCTACGGGAATATCGGGGTCAAGGTATGGGTTTACCACGGCGAGTGCGCGGATAACTCAGGCGGGGATACTGAATAATGAGACCCAGGAAGGTAAAATTCCGCAAGAAGCATCGCGGGCGTCTAAAGGGCAGCGCCCAGCGGGGAAGCCGCGTGAATTTCGGCGAGTACGCTCTCAAGGCCGCCGAACCAGCCTGGGTAACCGAGAGGCAGATAGAGTCAGCCCGTGTGGCTATAACAAGGTATATGAAAAGAGGCGGTAAGGTCTGGATACGGATATTCCCGGATCATCCGGTAACCAAGCAGCCGGCCGAGACCAGGATGGGCAAGGGTAAGGGCGATGTTGAGTACTACGTTGCCAGGGTCCGTCCCGGCAGGATACTTTTTGAACTGGAGGGACTCATAGAGCCCGAGGCGAGGAAAGCTATGAAGAGGGCGGCTGCAAAGCTGCCCCTTAAGTGCCGGTTTGCCGTAAGGGGGCAGTACCAGTGAAGGCTAAAGATATAAGACAGAATTCAATTGAGGAGCTCAGGAGCTCGCTTAAGGATGCCAGGAAAAAGTATCTTGATATGAGGTTTCAGCATGCCGCGGGAACCCTTAAGACACCTCTTGAGTTAAGGAGAGTCCGCCGGGAGATAGCAAGGCTGCTGACCGTGATAAATGAGAAAGAAAAATGAACGATAAAAGTACTGAAAAAACAGGGGTAGATACCGCAACCAGGAAAAGACTTGAAGGGGTTGTTATAGGAGACCGGCAGTCCAAGACCCGTATAGTCAGTGTCACGCGGAGGGTTGTTCATCCCGTGTATTCAAAAGTAATAAATATACGGAAAAAATTCTATGCGCACGATGAGAAAGAAATCTCTTCAGAAGGGGATATCGTAACCATAGAGGAGTGCCGTCCGATGAGCAGGCTTAAGAGGTGGAGGGTGGTTGAGGTCAGAAAATGATACAGAAGGAGTCTCTTATAAATGCCGCCGACAATTCAGGGGCCCGCAAACTTCTCTGTATCAATGTTCCGGGAGGAACAGGGAAAAGGTACGCCAGAGTCGGAGATATAGTCGTATGCACGGTAAAGGACGCGCTGCCGCTTTCCGGGGTTACAAAGGGCGAGATAGTCAGAGCTGTAATAGTTCGCACAAAAGCCTCCATAAAGCGTTCCGACGGAACGGTTGTAAGGTTTGACGATAACGGGGCGGTACTGCTTGACACTAATAATCAGCCTCGGGGAACGAGGGTTTTCGGCCCTGTGGCTCTTGAGATAAGGGACAGAAACTTTACCAAGATTATTTCACTGGCGCCGGAGGTGGTATAGAAGTGTACAAGATAAAGAGAAACGATACGGTTATAGTCAGGACAGGACGCGACAAGGGGAAGAAGGGCGAGGTCAAGAAAATATACGCCTCCAGCGGACGGGCCCTGGTAGAGAAGGTTAACCTGGTCAAGAAACATGTGCGTCCCTCCCAGCAGTCCCCCGGCGGGGTTATGGAAAGGGAGGCTCCGATAAGGATATCAAACCTCCAGCTTGTATGCCCGAAGTGCGATAAGGCGATCCGGGTAAAGTTTGATTCCCTGGAGGACGGAGAGAAGGTCCGGGTATGCCGGAAGTGCGGGGAGATGATTCTTTAACTATGGCTAAACATATCAAGTGCCGTCTGTACAGGAAATACCTGGAGGAGGTTATACCGTTCCTTCATGAGAATACCGGTATAAAGAATACGCATGGGCTCCCGGAGATTGAGAAGGTCGTTGTAAATATGGGTTTGAAGAAGGCCAAGGACGACACTGCTGTTCTTGACGAGGCCGTCGGGCATCTTGCCGCGATAACGGGTCAGAAGCCGGTAATAACAAAATCAAAGAAGGCCATATCAAATTTCGGTTTGAAAAAAGGGACTCCCATAGGATGCATGGTTACCCTGAGAGGGGTTATGATGTACGAGTTCCTTGAGAGAGTTCTCAGGATAGTTCTCCCAAGGATAAGGGATTTCAGCGGTATAAAGAGGAGTTTCGACCGGTTCGGAAACCTGACAATAGGGATAAGGGACGAGTCGATATTCCCGGAGATAAACCCGGACTCTGTAAAGAATATAAAAGGTCTCGGGATAACAATAGTAACCAGCGGAAAGGACAGGGATACAGCCGAAAGGATGTTTGAACGGCTGGAGTTCCCTTTTGTCAGGTAAAGGAGCTTTTTAATGGCGAGGAAGGCACTTATAGAAAAACAGAAACGCAAGCCCAAGTACAGGGCCCGGAGGTACAACAGGTGCAACTTATGCAGCCGCCGTCACGGGTATATGAGAGATTTCGGGCTTTGCAGGATATGTTTCAGGAAGCTTGCGTCCGAAGGAAAGATACCGGGGGTTTCAAAATCATCATGGTAACCACAGATCCTATTACAGACCTTATAATACGGATAAAAAATGCTCTTGAGAGAAAGAAGGATTTTACGGATATACCTTCATCTAAACTTAAGGTTGAGATAGCAAGGGCTCTGAAGGAAGAAGGGTATATAGCAAATTACAATCTCATAGAGGACAACAAGCAGGGGATACTCAGGGTTTTCCTGAAATATACTTCGGACGGGTCAGTGATAAGAGATATGAAGAGGATATCCCGTCCCGGGAAGAGAGCTTATGTGAATTCAGGTTCTATCCCGAGGGTCATAGAGGGGCTTGGAAGGGCTCTCATATCAACTTCCAGGGGGGTTATGACTGATAAAGAGTGCCG